>CAZYJQ010000017.1:0-31968 GCA_964647835.1 uncultured Desulfovibrio sp.
GAGCCTTACAGGCGCATATGAAAAACCCCCGGCTATGCCGGGGGATAATTATTTTAGCCGCAAGGCTATGAATTTCGCAGAATCCACTCAATCCGCTCATCCTGAGCCAAGAAAGCCAAGCGAGCCAAGAGAGGCATGAGGGCCAATGAATGCTTATTTAAAGAGTGAGCCTTTTGATAAGCATCGGGTGGTTTTGCTATGGCGGTAAAGATGGTCAGTCTTTCAATTATTACAACTTCTGTCTGCCATTATGAAGGAGCGTCATCCACAAGGACTGTGCCGTTTTGCGCCATTAATTGGAGAATGGATTCGATACGGTCCAGTGCCAGTCTTCTGTCGGGGATATGCAGGCCAAAGAGATTTTCGATGGTTTCAATGACTTCAATGGCGTTTTTCAGATGCCGCGTACTCGTCTTTTGACCCAGAATATGGAGAGAATAACGATTGTTCAGCAATGAATGACGTTTTCCGCTATCTTCTGTTTTTGCCACCATCAAGGTGGAGCGAAAATGGGATTGAGGGTGGGTTGAAACGTACCAGTTACCCACTTCAAGGTCAGTCCAATGGGGTGATTGCAAATCAAAGCCATAAAGGGTTTGCCATTCATCAGCGATGAGTGAGCGTAAATAGTAGGAATCGTCCTTGTAGACAAAGGCATAGGTTCCATGGGAGGTTGGCTGCTCTTCATGTGAGGCAAGTTGCAAAGGGGCCGTTGGGGTGTAGCCGCCGTGCCCAACGTCACAGATAAAGTCTTCTCCGTTAACGCTGACCTGAACAATGATATGGGTGCGCGAGGTGCGTCGAATAAAGCCTGTATTGTGAATAACATGGGCAGTTAAAATATTGGCCTTGTAGCCAAGCTGGGTGAGCAAGCCGTAAAATAAAATATTTAGCTCATAGCAGTACCCTCCCTGACCTGTCTCTATTATTTTACGCTCCATATCGCGCCAATCTAAGGAAACTGGCAGATGCATAACCGTGCTCAGGGTTTGAAAGGGGAACGCGGCGGTATGGCGTTCTTGCAGTAGATGGAGGTTCTCAAGGGTGGGGGGAGGCTGGGAGTCAAACCCCAGTCGTTGTAAGTAGTTTTCGCAATGAATAGAAATGCTCTGTTCCACAAAGGCCTCACTACGAAAAAAGAGTGAAAGAAAGGGGACAGCATTTATTGTGGAGCATGTTGGTCAAATAGGCAAGGGCTGGCGATTTTTTACTTGTGCCCTCAGGGGCATTTGGAATACTTAGATTTTGACCGGAAGACTGCCGTTATAATAAAAAAGCCCGCTTTATAACGGGCTTTTTTATATGAGAGCTTAAGCAAGCGACTATGCTTCTTGTTTTTTCCCTTTGTTCATGGAAAGGCCAATACCGTCGAAGATTTCGAAGATACTGAACCCGTACCACATGGTATAGACAACATAAAACAGCAGGAAGGCGATAACCAAGAAGATATTATCAGAGACCTTTTCGGCAGTGATGCCGTAAAAGTTATAACTGGCTTCAATTCCTTTGGTTTGAACAGTATGCACGATGGCTGCTTCGCTGATGAGGTCGACTCTTTGCATGGGTTTAATCATGGCAGAGGCTACTTGCCACCAGGTTTTGATAACGAGGCGTCCATCCATACTGTATTGGCTGGCAATGCTGGCGTCATCGTTATGGTAAAGCAACTCAGAGTCATTAACCATGGCGTTCAACAAGACAAAGAGGTCTGCGTCTTTGATGGTTACATTGATACCACGGCGAGCGGCAGTGTCAGGAGTGACCGTTTCAGTCGTAGCAACAGCGGCAGTTTGGTCTGCGACTTCAGTGGCTTCAGGGGTTGCAGTGTTTTGTCCTTCTGCGCTGGCGGTAATGCCAATCTGCTCAAAGAGGTTGAGGGCGTTGTTAACAGCGTCCTGGTTAGGCAGTGGGAAGGTGAGATCAATTTTCTTATCTTTTGTGCTTTGAATAGCTACGTTAACACTTTTTTTGTTTTCAAGGGTTTTATCAAAGAAGTTGGCAGACCCTTTGGAAAGCGTATTAAACATATGGTCGGCATAGACCAAGCCGTTAGTCTTCTTACCATGATATTCGCTGGGGAAAATGGGTGATAAAATAAGCACGAATACCCCGGCGAAAGTAGCGAGGAGGAGTACACCGCGCCAAAAAGCTTTTGGATGATGTATTAACATAATTAACCCTCCGACCGTAATTTAGGCATATTCACAAGAAACTTACTGATGACCCAGACAGCGAAAAGCGCCACGACTATCCAGAAAACAATGTTTCCTACATATTCAATGATGCTCACAATGTTCATGGGAACGTCAATGATTTCCATTTCAACCAATTTCTTAGGCAGGGTAGAAGCTCTGTTTACAAAACCGGCCAAGATAGAAACAGCGTAAAAACCACGGATATGGATACCTTTTACAACTTTGGTTGTAAGGGCGCCAATCTGAATGCCGAGCAAAGAGCCGATGAGCATTCCCATGGCGAGGGTGTAAAAAACGTATCCATAAATGGCGTACTGGCTAATGGCGGAGAAGCCAGCGGTAAAGATAATTTGCAGAATGTCTGTTCCTACGGTGGTCATTGAAGAAACACCAAATACATAAACAAACATAGGGAAGGTTACAAAACCACCGCCAACACCCATGATGGCTGCCAAGAAACCAACGAGAGCGCCACCGCCGGCAATAATCCAACCGGATATGCGGCGACCGCCAGGGATGAGGTCTTGGTCAAAGGTAATCATAGGGGGCAGGTTCAGGCCTTGCAATTTGGAAGCAATGCTGGTTGCAGGCGGAGCGGCCGCATCAGAAAGTCCGGTTGCCTGACGGCTGGACTTAATAAAGTCGATGAGAGCATAAAACCCAAGGAAGCCTAGAAGAACAGCGTAAATAGAGCTAATGAAGACTTCAGAAAGAAGAGGGCTTATGAGATAGAGGGTTTTGTTTATATACCCGCCGCCGATTGCTCCAAAAAAAGATCCGCAAAGGAAGGCGATGGCAAGGGGAACAGAAATGTTACCGAGCTTTTTATGAACGGCCGTTCCCATAATCGCTTTGGCAAAAATATGGAAAAGGTCAGTACCAACGGCAAGGATACCCTTAATACCCGCCGCCATGAGGGCTGGGGTAATAATGAAACCACCGCCAGCCCCGATACAACCAGTAATTAAACCGGCGATAAGACCAATGATGATAGAAACCAGAAAAATATTGGTTGAATAAAAGGCTGGAGCATAAGCTCGGGAATCGCCAAGCATTTCAAACCCAGATGCCATAGCGATAGAAACAACAATTATCGGGAGAGTAAGAAGCCCAATCAGAATAAGCTTCTTCCTATTCTGCAAAATGGACATAGAAACTTCATAGTCCCATTTTGCGTGCGCCATGCTCGCCGCTTTTAGAAACTCATATATTTGCCTAGAAATTCCCATAGTTCCTCCATGGGGAAATAGTGAGGACGGTGTGTCCGTTATCTATAACCAGCCATATTAAAAAGCTCTGACTGTTGTTATAGTTCCTAAGTTTTGCAAAGACTCAACTAGTATATAACCAACTAGCTTATCAATGATTGATATAGCAAAATACGAGCCACAAGACTCAGTCTCCAATGCCTTGGTATCCCAAGTGAAAAAATGGACTAGTGGGTGGGAGAGTGTGTAAAGTGTCAGCTTTTTTTACACTTTATAAAGAAAGCTGACAGTGGTGAAATGGATTCACCCGAGAAAAAGTGACAAGATAGAAAGGGGGCGACTTAGATAGTACGGCTTTGATTGAATAGCAATGAAAGGACGGGAGAAGGTGAGGCTTACAGCGTGGGGAATTGGGGAGGGAGGTATGAAAGATTGGCTTCTAAAACAGGAAAGAGTCCACCGAGGCAGACTCTTTCAACTGTGAAAAAATGCTTATTCGCCAGCTTTGGCGGCAGCAACAGCTTTGTGCAGGCGGGAAACCTTACGGGCTGCTGTTTTCCAATGGATGGAGCCTTTGCCTGCGGTCTTATCAAGAACAGAGGTCGCAGTCAAAAGGGCGGTATCAGCTTGTTCGAAATTTTTCGCGGCAATGGCGACACGAACAGCTTTAATGGCGTTTTTCATACGAGTGCGATAGGCGCGGTTCAGTTCGGCGCGCTTTACACTTTGCCTATGACGTTTGATTGCAGATTTGTGGTTAGCCAAGAGAATCCTCCAAGGGGGTGCTTTAAACCAAAATAATTAAATAAATACTATGTGCCGAGGGCGGTTCATTGCACTGGCCCTTTTGGCAAAACTCAAAAGTGTTAAATAGTCTTTCATTTGCGCTCTGTCAACTAAAAAACAGACAAAAGAGCAAAAAAACATGGTTATACCGAAAAAACGGTATAACCATGAGAATCTACTCTAAGACACGGTATTAGGCAAGCTGTTTCAACAGGCTCGCTCTTGTATCTTCGATGGCGCCAGAGCCATCAAGTTCAATATACTTGGTGAGGCCTTTGCTTGCGAGATCTTTGTAGAAATAAGAAGCTGCCAATGTGCCTGTTTTGGTGTCATAGTAGATGTCGTGACGCTTATTAATGGCGTCTTCATCTTGGTCGTCAGCGCGGGTTGAGAGCGCGCCGCCACAGACCCTACAGACATCGCCGTTGGGCTTGATGGCAGGGTTATAAATATTGTTGGGGTGGTTGTTGTTATTGGCGCAGAGACGTCTGCCCATGATACGTTCTTTGGCCACTTGCCTGTCGAGCAGGATTTCAACAACATAATCGAGCTTTAGGTTCTCTTTTTGGAGAGCTTCCCAAAGCTTTTCCGCTTGAACCATGTTGCGGGGAAAACCATCCAAAAGCCAGCCGTTGGCGCCTTTGGTTTTAAGGGTTTCAAGTACCATGGGGATGGTGATGTCATCAGGTACGAGGTCGCCTTTATTAATATATTCTTGAGCTTTTTTGCCAAGTTCCGTTCCGCCACCAATATGCTCGCGGAAGATGGCTCCGGACTCGATATGGGCGATATTGAACTTATCTTTTATGAGGGTTCCCTGCGTGCCTTTACCACTTCCATTGGGGCCAAAGATTAAAATATTCACTGGCTATGCTCCTTGTTTATTTTTTCACAATCCTAGCCTTGAGCTAGTCTCCTGTCAATGAAAAAAGTTAATTAGTTTTTTTAAAAACGATGGATTGTTTATCTATTTGGGCTGTCTTGCCATGGGGAAACTGGAAGAGCGATTTCCCTTTTTTGTGCGTCCAAGCCGCATCAAGTTTAAGCAAGGTTTCAGCAAGAACCTGACCGGGGCCAAGACTATCCAGAACATGCTTATACGCTCTTAGGCGTAGGCTCTTGGGGAGATTTTCGATTTGTTCTTTACTAAGAACAACGAGATCCGCTGGAAACTCGGGCAAAGATAAGGCTTGGCTGGTCGCCTGAAAAATGGGGGCTAAGAGCTGGTTAATGTCTTCTTCTTCTGTCCTTGCTTGTTTCCATAGGGTGGCTATTCTTTCGAGAAAGCGTGGGTTTTCCTCTAGGAAAAAAGGAAGAACCTGCTGGCGGACTCTGTTGCGCAGGGTAAAAGGGTCAGTGTTCGTTGCGTCAACAACATGGGGAATGTCCAGTTCAAGGAGGAAGTTTGTAAGGTTTTCTTTGGACTGCATTAGAAGGGGCCGAAGTTGCGAGCGATGTTGTGTATAGGCGGGCATTCCTGCAAGGGAAGGCCAGCCAGAACCGCGTAAAAGCCGCATAAAACAGTCTTCGGCAAGGTCATTAAGGTGGTGTCCCGTTAGAAGATAGTCATAGGGAGAGGACGATTGAAGAGAGGCAAAAAAAGAGTATCGAGCTGTACGCGCGGCGTCTTCTAGCCCTGTTCCGTTTTTACACATGGCGGGCACGTCAGCAAACTCCGTAAAGAAAGGAACAGATAAGGCAGTGCAAAGGGAGCGGCAAAAATCCTGATCTCGTGTGGCTTCTGGACGTATGCCATGATGAAGGTGGGCGGCCGCCACGCTGAGGTTATTACGCTGGGCCAGAAGAAAAAAAATGAGCAGTAAGGCGGTGGAGTCAATGCCACCGGAAAGGCCAATTAAGACTTTTTTATGCAGTAAAGAATGCCCCAGCTCTTTTTGGACGAAATTTTCAACGGTCAGACACAGATGGGCGGCAGACGGGGGAATGGTCTGTAGGGTAAGGGTAGGAGCGCCGGGAAACACTACTGTTCCATGATAGATTGAAGGATGCCGTCTAACTCTTTGAGCGCGTATGCTCGTAATTCAGCTGAGGCAGGGGCTATGCAGTGGCAATGGAGGGCTCCGCTTGCCCGTACTAAGAGTTCTAAACAAAGGGAAGTAGGAAGTATCTCCAGGGGAAGACTATAAGGACCGCAACTTTCACTGTGCTCTTGTTGCAGGGGGGTAAGGAAACGATTGGGCACAGGGAGCCAGAAAACTTCTTGCAAGGTGCTTGCGCAACCTAGTTGTGTTAGCTGTTGTTTGAGCCGAGTGGTCGTTTCCGGATCAAGTTCTTCGCAAAGATAAGAGGTTAACATTTTTCTCGTGTCCTTTCTTCGTCCGATGGAGCTTGTGCCTCAGCGGACTGCAGACATCGCTTGCCTGCGGCGTGAGCATGAGGGGGGATGACGTCATTATCTAAGTTGAAAATTCGGCGCAGCATATTGATGTTATTCGTTGTCGTTGTTGTTTCTTCAATATGCCGCTTTAAAAAGGTAATGGGGGAGTGGGTAAGCTTTTTGGTAAGGGCTGTAGCCATAGCTTCGAGGGCTTCTTGTTGGTCGGCGTTCACAGGGCCAAGGCGTTTAAGAGTTTTTTGAAGCTCCCCTTGAATAAGAGCGTCCGTCGTATCAATAAGATTGACAATGGTAGGTTGCAAAGACAATGATTTTAACCAGTTCACAAAGAAGTCCGTTTCTTCTTGAACGATTTTTGCAGCTTTTTGGGCTTCTTGCTGACGTTGGGCAAGGTTTTCTTCAACAACGTCTTTTAAATCGTCGATGTCGTAGAGATACACGTTGTCCAAGGTATTCACGCTGGGGTCAATGTCGCGTGGTACGGCTATATCAATGAAAAACATGGGCTTATGTTTGCGTTTTTGCAAGACTTCTTTCATTTGTCTGGCATGGATGATGGGCTCGCTGGCGGCTGTGGAGCTGATGATAATGTCCGAGAGAGCTAAAAGTTCGAAGAGCCTATCAAATCCAATGGCGGTGCCGTTATAGCGTTCTGCCAGTTCTTCGGCTCGGCTCACCGTTCGGTTGGCGACGGTGATGGATTCGATGCCCGTTTGTAAAAGATAGGTCGCCGCGAGCTCCGCCATTTCTCCTGCCCCGATGAGGAGTACCCGCACCTCGGACATGTTTTCAAAGATGCGTTTTGCCAGTTCGATGGCGGCGTAGCTGATGGAAACGGCGCTTGAGGCGATACCCGTTTCAGTTCGTACGCGCTTTGCTACGGAAAAAGCCTTATGGAGCAGACGGTTAATGATAGTTTTGGCGTTGCCCTTATGCAGGGCGTCTTTATAGGCTGTTTTAAGCTGTCCTAGAATTTGCGGCTCACCGAGAACCATAGAATCCAGGCTTGAGGCCACAGAGAAAAGATGGCCAATGGCCTCATCTCCCCAATAGGTATAGGTGTAGGGAATAAGCTCTTCGGCACTTTGTCCGCTTGCTTCGGCCCAGCTTTCAAAAAGGTGCTGGCAGGCGTCTTTATCTTTGACCACGGCGAGGATTTCAACCCTGTTGCAGGTGGACAAGATAAGAAATTCCGTCACCACATCATTAATGTGGAGAACGCCATTCTCAAGAAGCTCGGGGTCGGATAGGGCGAAAGCTTCTCGAATCTCAACAGGAGCGGTTTTATAATTCAGCCCGACAAGGCAGAGTTCGTTTTTCATTAGATTGGTAGAAGAATTTGGCTGTGGTGAGTGAAGACTTGGTCAAGACCAAGGGCGACAATGGCGATAACAAAGATGATAATTGCCAGCTTGGAGGGGCGTTTACCCTTTATTCCCAAGGCCACGCGTTGATAAAACAGCAGGGCATAGAAAAACCAAAGCACAAGGCAGGTCAGTATTTTGGGGTTTTGAACGGTTTCCCTCACAAGGGGTGCCCAGATAAAACCTGAAATAAGCCCCAAGGTATAGCAGGGGAAGCCATAAAGCACAGCCATATGGTTAATTTTATCACAGGTGGACAGGGCAGGAAAATCCGTGGCGAAGCTTCCGATGGGAGCTTTTTTCTTTATTTTACTGTTGACGTAGAGAAAGATGATTCCTGCCCCGCAGGCCATGGTAAGCAGGCCAAAACTAATGAAAAGCGTAGAAAGGTGTATGCCCATAAAGGGGCCGCTTAAATGTTGGGGAAGAACTATTTGAATATCCGAAAGACGAACGGAAAAAATGGAAACGATAAGAGCCAACGGCGCGGCTGTGAGAGAAACAAAAGAAGATTTAAACAAACGCCAGGCCAAGAGATAGAAGGCGATGAGGCACCACGGTAAAAGGAGCAGGTATTGGCCCGCGCTAATCTCCGCCATGCTGTGATGCAAAAGAATCACACAAGCTAAAACGGTGTGAAAAACAAAGCCTAAAAGCGTGAGGTAGTGGGCGCCTATTTTTACACGTCGGTAACTGGACAACATACCTATAAATACTCCTAGCGTCGCCAGTGAGTAAAAAAGGACAATGCTGCAGATAAGAAACTTTTCAAACGTCATACAAAACCTTCTCTATATGGATATGCAAGGCTTCCGGTAGAATTTCTGTGAGTAAGGTATGGGCGGCGGCCTTGTTGTTTTGCGCTAAAAAATCACCAAGGGGAGATTTTACAAGCTGGGTAAAAACCATGGTGTTTTCAGGGGTAGGGCGGTTAAGCCCCAAAAGAAGCGGACGAATCCTTTGTAAAACGCCACAAAGGCCACTATACCGCTTTCCGATTAATGATTCAATATCAAGACGAAGCTGTTTTGCAAGGGCTGGGCTTGCTCCTCCAGTGCTGAGGGTAATGATGATATCGTCAACACTGACAAGGGCTGGAACGGTAAAGTCATTGTTTTCGGCGTCTGCCCTGTTACATAGCACTTTATGACGCTTACAAAAATCCGTCACTTGCTGGTTGATTGCGGCGTCATTGGTGGCGGCAAAAGCCAGAGTTGCACTAATAAAATCCGTCTCCTCTGGGGGGCGGGCGATGATGTCGCAGGGAACATGAGGGGATTGCCTTAAAAGCGCCAGGAGTTCTTCTTTGCGCTCGCTGCTTGTCAAAGCAGGGTCTATAACACGGATGCGGTCAGGTTCAGCTAGGGCAAGCCGTGCTATTTTGCGTTGTCCAACGGCGCCTGCGCCAACGACAACGACAAGACAGCCTGCGAGGCTGAGGTTGACGGGGTAGTTTTTCATGTGAAGAGTTTATGCAAGACCTAGCTGTAGACCTGCGAGGATTCGAGAATGGTAAACTTATTGGCCTTGAGGGCTTCTAAGGCGTTTTCCAGGTTGTCGAATCTGAAAATCATGACGGCGTTGTCACTTTTGCAGGGGAAGCCATACATATATTCGATGTTGGCGCCTGCGGTTCCCACCATATCAACAATGGCGTTTAAACCGCCGGGGGTATGGGGAACTTCAACGGCGATAACATCCGTTGTCCCAACGGTGAAACCAGCTTTTTTGAGGACTTCTTGGGCATTTTGAGGGTCGTTCACAATAAGGCGTAAAATGCCAAATTCTGACGTATCCGCAAGGGCAAGGGCCTTAATGTTGATGTCGGCTTTAAAAAGCGTTTTTGTCACTTCTGCCAAGCGGCCTACTTTGTTTTCTAAAAAAATTGATATTTGAACAACATACATGTCTATATCTCCTTAGCAGAAGGGTGGTGTAATCAAAAAGAGTGAAGAGAATGGGAAATACTCGTAAGTTCAGTCATTTTATAATAAAGCGAGACTCTTGCCAAGTAGTGTCTTTCATTGCCCATGTCCATAGGTATTTTCATTTTTTTGGGTTTATTGCCATGGGACAGACCGTAGAATGTACGCGCGAGTGGCATCACCCTTATGGCGCCGATTGTTCAAAGAGCCTCTCGCCAGAGGTTTTTTGAAGGACATCTCTTGTTATAAGAATATCTGACCTATTGACATAGGGGCGGAAAAAGTGAAAACTAGACAGGATTTAATGATAAATGTAGCCCTTGGACTGAGTACAATATACGTCTTTTTCTTAAAGGGATACTTTAAGCTTGTTGCAAAGCGGAATAGGTATGCCCATTAATTTATTCATTGATAGAGCCGAGTTATTCGGTCAGTCCGATGATACTGCGGACCCGTTGAACGAATATAATAGTCTCGCCACGGATGAGTCTGAGGATTCAGCCATGGTGTTCTCTACTCCTGTGCACCCAACTACCCGTTCGGAAGGGGGAAGGGAGGCTTCGCCCGTTCTTCACGAACCAGTCGATTCCGCCGAGTCTTCCACTGGAGAAGTGAGGGAGATTAAGGCTATTGGCGTTCGTTTATGCATGGTGAGTCAGACGTATTTAGCGACTTGCACCGCCGAAGATGTGAAACCCGGTTTAAGCGTTATTATTAAGCTTGAGCAGGGGGTTGCCCTTGGTGAAGTGGTGAGTGTGTATTATGAAATTCCCACAGACGAAGCCGACACCACCATAGAGGGCGAATTTATTCGCTATGCAACGGCAAAAGACATTGCCCTTCATACAGAAAACAAACTGCAAGCCGCCGAGGCTTCTGCTTTTTGTAAAACCTGTATTCGCCAGCGCTCTTTGGATATGAAGCTGGTTGATGTCGTTGTTTTACATGATAAAAGCAAGATAATTTTCTTTTTCACGGCTCCCACCCGCATTGACTTTCGTGAGTTGGTTAAAGATTTAGTCGCCTGTTATCGAACCCGCATTGAATTGCGCCAGATTGGCGTGCGTCACGAAACGCAAATGTTGGGCGGTCTTGGCAGTTGCGGGCAGGTCTGCTGTTGCCAGCGTTATCTGCGAAAGTTCGCCCCAGTGACCATTAAGATGGCCAAAGATCAAAACTTGTTTTTAAACCCTGCCAAGCTTTCCGGTCTGTGCGGACGTCTTCTTTGTTGTTTATCCTTTGAGCAAAATAGCTATGAGGCCTTTAACAGCCGCAGCCCTCGTATTGGAAAAAAGTACGCGACGGACATTGGTGTGCTTCGTGTTATTCGCACCAATATGTTTACTGATTCCATCACATGCCTGACCAATGGAACCGAAGAACAGGAAATTAGCCTTGAAGAGTGGGAAACCCTTCATCCCAAAAGGCACGAGCACAGTCCAGATCACAATAACAACAATGATGTTGTGGACGCTGAATTGAACGCTTTAGTAGATAACCCCTCGTCAGGCGATGCTGACAAAAACAAAAAACGTCCCCCAAGGCCCTCGTACAATAAAGGCAAAGGCGACAGGAATAAACGTAAACGGAGCCCCCAGTGACCTCACCAGTGACCTCACCTTTCTATCTGACCACCCCCATCTATTATGTTAACGCGCTACCTCACCTTGGGCACGGCTATACGACCATAATCGCCGATGCTTGCACCCGATTCCAGCTTCTTAACGGCAAAGACGCCATGTTTATCACGGGAACCGACGAACATGGTGATAAAATTGTTCAAGCCGCTGAAAAAGCAGGGCAAAGTCCTGAACAGTTTACCGATAGCATAAGCGCGCAGTTTGAAGCCATGTGGCCCAAGCTTGAGCTTGAGCCTAGTCGTTTTATCCGCACCACAAGCCCTGAACACAAAAAGGTGGTTCAGGATATCTTGCAGCGCGTTTATGAGAAGGGTGATATTTATTTTGGGGACTATGGCGGTCATTATTGCACAGGTTGCGAGCGTTTTTACACTGAAAAAGAACTTGAAAACGGCATGTGCCCCCAGCACTTAACCAAGCCGGAGTTCATTCAGGAAAAAAACTATTTTTTCAAAATGTCCGCCTATCAAGAGTGGCTCATAGATTATATTAAAAGTAATCCCGACTTTATTCGTCCGGAACGCTACCGGGCGGAGGCTTTGGCCCTTTTGGAAGACGGCGCTTTGGATGACTTGTGTATTTCAAGACCAAAGTCACGCTTAACTTGGGGTATTGAACTTCCCTTTGACACCGACTATGTCTGCTACGTTTGGTTTGATGCTCTTTTGGCTTATGTAACCGTCTTGGGTGGATTGGATAGTCCTGATTTTAAACACTATTGGCCCGGCGCAGAACACCTCATTGCCAAAGATATTTTGAAGCCACACGCTATTTTTTGGCCCACCATGCTTAAGGCCGCTGATATTCCTTTGTATAAGCACCTCAACGTTCACGGTTATTGGCTTGTGCGGGATACGAAAATGTCCAAATCCATAGGAAACGTCATCGCGCCTTTGGATATTGCGGAAAAGTACGGCATGGACGCCTTTCGCTATTTCGTTATGAGGGAGATGCACTTTGGGCATGACGGCAGTTTTTCGGATGAATCCCTCATTGGTCGCATGAACGCTGACCTTGCTAATGACCTTGGCAACCTTTTCTCGCGGGTCATGACCATGACGGCTAAATATGCCGAGGCCAAAGCGCCAACGGCGGATGTTGATACGCCCCTTGAGAAAGACCTGCATGAGCTCGCTCACAATGCCTTTGCCAATTACACGGCTCTTTTTAACGAAATGAAGTTTTCTCATGGTCTTGAGGCCTTGTGGGAACTTGTTCGAGCCCTGAATAAATACGTTGATACAGCCGCGCCGTGGACTTTGGCCAAAGAAGGAAACCAAAAGCGTATCAATACGGTTTTATACACGATTCTTGAGTATTTGCGTAAAATTGCCATTCATCTGTGGCCTGTTATGCCTAAGAAAAGCGAAGAAATGCTGTCTTTACTTGGCTCTCCCTTTGATGCAAAAACCGTAAGATTCGCCGACGAAGTAAACAACTTTGGAGGCCTGCTGGCGGGGACCGCCATCGCGCCTTCGTCAAACCTTTTTCCTCGCATTGAGGTTGAAAAAAAGACCAATGTGCCAGCGGGTAAAGGGAAAAAAGACGGCAATGAAGCGAAAAAACAGGAAACAGGGCAACCAGCTGAACAGCAGGCTGGGCAAAGCGCTTACGCCGCGTTTAGTGACTTTGAGAAAATTGCATTGCGTATTGGTAAGGTACTTGCCTGTGAAAAGCACCCCAATGCTGATAAGTTATTAAAGCTGACCATCGACCTTGGTGAAGCGGCGCCACGCCAGATTATTTCAGGACTTGCCGAGTTTTATACCCCGGAGGACATGGTCGGGCGAATTGTTACAGTGGTCGCCAACCTTGCCCCTCGCAAAATTCGGGGCCTCGAGTCCAATGGCATGGTCTTAACCGCTGAAAAAAACGGTAAGCTTGAACTGGTGACCATTGAGGCCAAAGACTGGCAGGGCGCTGAAATTCGCTAGATGGGCAATGGCTTGTGGTGAAAGGATTCGTGTAAGCGAGTTCTTTGATTTTTGACGAAGGTCCCTTCATCATTGGCGACTTTACAGTTCACCTGGATTTTTACCCCACTAGAAACTCTCTGAAGCTTAAAGGCCTCTTTTACCAACTCCATGGTAAAAGAGGCTTTTTTTATGAGTCCGATTGCGGGTAGTTTTTATTATTCAGGATTAGGCATGAGAGGGGATGTTTTTCTATACACTCTTTACGTCAAAGAAGCTGGAAGGGGTATAAGGAGTCACAATCTTAGGGGCAGGTGAGATTGCTCGATTCACGCGATAATGGTTAAAGCTGGCTTTCGCTTCAATAAAAAAGAGTTCTTCATAGGAAGAACTCTTTTTTATCAGATTAAGGGTCTAAAAGCGCTACGCGGTCATCAAGTTATGGTTTTTGCTGTACCTGAGAAGCACGAACTTGTAGAGCATGAAGCCTGTTGTTGCGCGTTGCCCACCAAAGTCCTGTGAGAGTCACAGGGATCAGGCAGGCCCATCCAGGTATTTGATGCCAGCGGGGCACCTTTGTCCTAACTGTCTTTTTTGCTTGTTCCGGCGATATAGCCTGATTTATCAAGGCCAAAGGTATCATGAAGAACACGAACAGCCAGCTCGACATATTTTTCATCGATAATACAGCTTATTTTAATCTCCGAGGTGCTAATCATGATTATATTGATGTTTTCATGTAAGAGAGCCTCAAAAGTTTCAGCGGCGACGCCCGAGTGATTTCGCATGCCAACGCCGATAACAGAAACTTTAGCCACGTTATCTTCGTGCAGAACTTCAACACCGCCTACCTTACGAACAATTTCTTCTGAAAGAGCCAGAGCTTTGGGAAGATCTTGGCGAGTAACGGTAAAGCTCATATCGGTGACTCCGTCCTGACTGGGGTTTTGCACAATCATGTCCACGGAGAGATTAGCCCTTGAAAGGGGAGAAAAAACAGCCGCTGCTACGCCGGGTTTATCAGGAAGGGAGCGTAGAGTAATGCGGGCCTGATTGGTGTCGTATGCAACACTCGAAACCATCAATTGTTCCATGCTAGAATCCTCTTTTGTTACATATGTGCCCGGTGCGTTGCTAAACGTACTCCTAACCAAGAGTGGCACTTGATATTTTTTGGCAAATTCAACAGAGCGAATTTCAAGAACTTTGGCGCCCATGCTCGCCATTTCAAGCATTTCTTCATAACAGACGTTGTCGAGTTTTCTGGCCTTGGGGCAAATGCGCGGGTCAGTGGTATAAATACCTTCAACGTCTGTATAAATTTCACACATTTCAGCGTCAACAGTGGCCGCCAAGGCAACGGCGGATGTATCAGAACCGCCACGACCCAAGGTGGTGATGTCGCCATCGACTGTTAAGCCTTGAAAACCCGCCACAACAAGAACGTCATAGGTTTCAAAAAGTTTGAGTATTCGCTCTTTATCAATGCTTTTTATGCGGGCCTTACCAAAACTATCGTCCGTTGTAATGCCGGCTTGAAAACCAAGAAGGGTTCTGGATTTTATTCCCGCGTCCTTGAGCACCATGCTAAATAACGCTATGGACTGCTGTTCGCCCGTCGCCATAAGAACATCCATTTCAGCAGGAGACGGCGAGTTTGACCATTCGTTAGCCAACTGGATGAGCCTATTCGTTTCGCCGGAACGGGCGGAAAGAACCGCCAACACTTTCGCGCCGGAAGCTAAGCCTTGGGCAACACGAATTTGAACACGGCGCATGCACTCCAGGTCAGCAACGGAACTTCCACCAAACTTTTGCACAATTATACGCATACAATAACCCTTTCTTCACTATACAAGGTTCTTCGCACGACGCCTCGTTCCACGTAAAAGGGGCGGCAAGGAGTTCATACGGTTATACGTTTTGGGAGGAGTATTCCTGAAAGAGCGCCTCAAGGGCCCTCGGACTTTTACTACCTTCGGCCTTAAAGATTGCCTTACGGACTGAATCTTCAATAATAAGAGTACATTCAAGATAGTCTTGAGGCAGTAAATGGCTGGGAATTCTTTCCGTCCATTCAATAAAGACGACATTATCCACGTCATCAAGCGCTTCGTCAAGGTTTTCATCGTAAATAAAGGGGTCTAAGCGATAGAGGTCAAAGTGCTGGATAGGGGGGGTGGTTTCATAGACGTTCATCAAGGTAAAACTGGGGCTGGAAACTTCGGCCTTTTCACCGTTGGGCAGGGCTTTGACCAAGTGGCGCACTAGGGTAGTTTTGCCAGCTCCTAAATTCCCCTTAAGCAACAAAACGGAAAAATTGCCGAGAGTAATATTGTGAGCAAGGGTAGAGGCCAAATGACAGGTATCTTCTTCGCTGGCGAGGGGTATGGTAAGGGGGGGAAGTAAGGGCATTGGGGGGTCCGTTGATGGTTATGGGTTATGATAGCTATTAATAAAGGGCGAGTGAAGAACACAGAGCGAGAGAAAAGGTTGTTTTTGCCCTGCCTTGTTTTTCTTGTTATGGGGCTGTCAGTTAATACTCGACTTTTTTGGTTGACTCCGTGGTTTATTATGTCCAGCTACGGGGTTATTGCGCCCAGTCACAGCTTTATTGTGTTGACTGCCCGTCTATGAATCGCCCCAAAACATGCGGAACAGCCTGAGCAATCTCTCTGGCTAGATGACCTTGAGGGGAGAGAGCGCTGAGAAAAAGCCCGGCTTCAGCATGAAGGTAAACACCAAAACTCGCCATGTCTATGGAAGACAACAGAGGGTGAAGACTCTTTCGTCCGACGATGGAACCTAGTATGCCTGCCAGAACATCACCTGATCCCCCCACCGCGAGGGCTGGGATATCATAGGGCGCCAAAACGATGGGGGTATTACGCTGTTTCATGAGGGTTCCTGCCCCTTTTAATACCGTTGTCGCCAGTGTTTCCTCCGTAAGGGCACAAATAGCCTCAGGACGGTTGTTTTGCAAGGTTTCAAGGTCGTCTGTGTCCTCATGGCGAGCATAAAAATGAAGGGGGAGCAAACGCGCGGCTTCTAGGGGATGCGGGGTGATAATATCGTTTTCCCTTAGGGATTTTTTAAGCTCGAAACCAAAGTTTTCTTCGTGCGCAAGGATGAAGAGACCATCGGCGTCGAGAATAAGCGGGCACCGTTGTTCCATGCTAAGAACAGCATGGACAGCCTGCGCGGCTCCAAGGGTTCTTCCCATGCCCATCCCCATGACTATGGCATCGGGAGCAAAGTCGGCGATGGCACTTTGGAGCTCTTCTTTGACGTCCTCTTGCCACAGGTTCTCCTGCCCTATGCCTTCAAGGAGAAATTCCATTCCCCAGGTGCGGATGGCAGGGGTGATTCCATGAGGGCAGAGTATTTTAACTAATCCGCTACCGGTATATAATGCCCCAAGGGCGCTGAGAGCCGGCGCGCCTTCCATGCCTTTTGAGCCGCCAATAATAAGAACTTTGCCAGCGGAGCCCTTGTGCAAATTATAGCCAAGGGGGAGCCAGGGCTTATGCGCTGGCTTGAGGAGTTTCCAAGAGGAGGGGTGGGTTGTTTTTACCTGTTCAGGAATCCCTATGGAATGAACAATAATCTCACCTGCATAGGGCTTTGCCTGGGGGAGGATAAGGCCGGGTTTGGGAGCTTCAAAAGTAACGGTGGCTTGCGCTTTTACCGCCACAGGCAACGGCTCGCCCTTAAGGCCGCATAGACCAGAGGGAATATCCATGGCGAAAATGGCGCATGTGTTCGCAAAACTGTTGATATGACCGACAATTTTTTGCAAGAAGGGCGAAAGTGGTTTGTTTAAGCCCAGTCCCATGAGCGCGTCAACGATAACGCCGGCCGAGGTAAAGTTCGGGGGCAAGAACGTTGGAGAATCTGGTGGAATGATTGCCCAGGGAACCTTACTTTTTTGGGCCATTGTCCAGTGTTCTCTGGCAGGGCTTGGAAGGTTATCCAACGCTTTGATGGCAAGAAGCATTACTGAGTAGCCTAGCTCATGTAAATGCCTCCCTAAGGCTATGCCGTCGCCCCCATTATTCCCTCCCCCGACATAGATGAGGATGGGGGTGGTAAGGGTTGGGCGCGCACGTTCTAAAAGAGTCTGTAAAGCGCCACGACTAGCGGTTTCCATAAGCATAGAAGCGGGGTGGGCGTATTCTTCTATGGTGGTTTTGTCCCAAAGGCTCATTTCCCGTGGTGTGGGAAGATAGGAATAGAGGGGCGCGAACATCTTCATTGCTCTTCTCGTATAGTCATTTGTTATTGAGATTCGAGGATAACTGTCGCCACGGCGTATTCTTTTTCGTGCGAGATGGAAATATGCGTATGCGTCACCCTGAGGCTTTGGGCGATGAGGGCGGTTTTTTCGAAAAACTGCACTTCTGGTCTGCCGTTGGGGGTTGAGATTATCCTGATATCCACGAAGGAAACACCTTGGGTAAAACCTGTTCCCAAAGCTTTGGCAGCGGCTTCTTTGGCGGCGAAACGCGAGGCCACAAAACGGGCCATTTGAGGGGAAAAATGGTCACCTGACAGGGGAAAATCCTCGCTCAGCTCATCTTGGTGAAGAACGCGCTTTATAAACCCTTGTCCTGTACGTTCTAGGACAGAGGCAACGCGCCGTATATCAACAATATCTGTACCAAGACCAACAATCATCCGTACCTCGTTATGCTTGCTCCCCTAAGAAGTGAGACAGCGTTTTAAAAAATGTTAAAGCATCGTGCCTTTGTCAGGCCAATAGTATAGCCCTTGATGTATTTATGGCAACCGTACATCAAAAGCAACACTGAGGTGGTCATTGAAGAATATATTTTGTCCCTTCAAAGTATCGTACCACGAAAGTTCGTTGCAAAAGACTTGGCTGTTCTGAAGGGGGTACATGGCAGGTTATGTGATTGCTTATGAAGTTTGTGGTCCATAAACATAAGGGCACAATAAACATAAGGGTACACCGCAGGTAACTAAATGGTATAATAAAAGGTCTCAGGTTGAAGTGCAAGGTCATTTGCTTATAAGCGCGCTTATAACTCTCAGCAAATAGTCATGTAGAATTGCTCTTAAGGGTTGGCGGTGACATAAAAGAAGGGGCGCGTTAGTTCTATTCAGGTTGCAAATGACAGGTACCTATTGTATTTAAAAGCCATTCTTTCTTTATAATAAATTGTTTTTGATAATCCATACAGTCTCTAGTTGTATACGGGAGTTCTCGCATGCGTATTTGTATAGTTGGTACAGGGTATGTCGGTTTGGTCAGTGCCGCTTGTTTTGCTGAAATGGGTAACGATGTTATCTGTGTTGATTCAAACCCCAAAATTGTAGAAGCGCTTCAAAAGGGGAAAATTCATATTTATGAACCCGGCCTTGAAGAGTTAGTGACACGCAATCATGCAGACGGAAGACTTCTCTTTACCACTCAATTAGCACAAGGACTTAAAGACGCCGAAGTCGTTTTTATTTGCGTTGGCACTCCCCCACGGCCCGACGGGTCATGTGATTTATGCTATGTCGAAGATGTTGCCCGTGAAATTGGAACATCCCTGTCTCAGCCCGTTATTATTGTTGATAAATCAACGGTACCTGTGGGAACAGCCGATGTCGTGGAGAAAATTGTTGAAACAGCCATGCATGAAAAGGGTGCTTCCATTCCCTTTTATGTCGTTTCAAACCCTGAGTTTCTCAAGGAGGGCGATGCTGTTGCTGATTTTATGAAACCTGACAGGGTTATTATTGGAACCGACAGCCTCGATGTGGCTGAAACGATGCGCACTCTCTACGGTCCTTTTGCACGCAGTCGTGACAAGATTATTGTTATGGACAGGCGTAGCGCTGAAATGACCAAATACGCCGCTAACTGCATGTTGGCGACTAAGATATCTTTTATCAACGAGATAGCCAATATTTGCGAAAAAGCGGGTGCGGATGTTCGAGATGTGCGCCTTGGCATTGGGGCAGACCAACGCATTGGGTATCATTTCATTTATCCAGGTCTTGGTTATGGTGGTTCCTGCTTCCCCAAAGACGTTAAAGCGCTCATTCACACGGCGAGAGACTTAGGCCTTGAACCAGAACTTTTACAGGCTGTTGAGAACGTAAACGCCCGTCAAAAAAAGGTCATGGCGCAACGTGTTTTAGAATATTTTTCACAGCAAGGCGGAGTAAAAGGAAAAACCTTAGGCTTATGGGGGCTTGCTTTTAAGGCCAACACCGATGATATGCGCGAGTCAGCCACCATTGATATTATCTCAATCCTCACCGAGCACGGCATGACTGTTCAAGCCTATGACCCCGAAGCCATGGAGAATGCCAAGGTTATTTTCAAAGACAATCCCCTTGTTCATTTTGTTGAGAATGAATACGAAGCTCTTAAGGGAGCCCATGCCTTGTTGGTTGCAACGGAGTGGAACCAGTTTAGAACGCCTGATTTTACCGCCATTAAACAACATTTGATAGCCCCGGTCATTTTCGATGGGCGAAATCTCTATGACGGGGCGAGCCTTGCCGATAAGGGATTTGCCTATTTTTGCATAGGAAAATAAACTGAACTTTTTTTGTCCCTAATGTTTATGCGCCATCAGACGATAGGAAGTATGTGAAGATAATTTGTCTGCCCATCTTTTTAAAGAGCGGGCTGGGCGCCTAAGCAACAATACTCACGAGGGATAGTGGTTGAATAATCCGCCTGATGTGGTATACTGGCAAGAAGCGTTACCGATTTTACAAATGGGGTTACTCATGAATCAAAATAAAAAACAAGATGACGAACTCCTTCAGCTTGTGACATTTAGCATAGGCGAAGAAGAGTTTGGGGTGGATATTTTAAAGGTGCAAGAAATTATCCGCACCATGGAAATCACCAAGGTGCCACGGGCTGAATCCTTTGTTGAAGGGGTTATTAATCTGCGTGGAAAAGTTATTCCCATTCTTGATTTACGCAGACGTTTCAAACTTCCCTCCAAACCACACGACAAGCATACCCGCATTATCGTCATTGAAATGAATGCTATGATTGTTGGGTTTGTTGTGGACTCTGTTTCTCAAGTCTTGCGTATTCCTTCAAACACCGTTGAGCCGCCACCACCCGTTGTTGCTGGGGTAGATTCTGAATACATTAGCGGTGTGGGTAAACTTCAAGATAGGCTGCTTATCTTGCTCGATTTAAATAAGCTTTTGTCGAGCGCGGACTTAGAAGCTCTTTCCCAAATGTAAGTAAATATCACTTTATAATAAAAACGCCAGATGCTTGTCATGCTGGCGTTTTTGTGTTTTCTTGCCCATGCCTCTCGGAAGGCAATGGGTTGTCCCCTCCTTGTCTCAGGATTTTTTTACTCTCTAGTAATTCTTTGTAATTTCGCTATACTCATCAGCCTTGGGCAAGGTCTGTTGACAAGAGAGCTGGTCGGTCGGCAAGAGCGTTGGACGACTGGCAAGGGCATTTGACAGGGGGCATTACATCCTTTGAAGAAGGGGTGTAAAAAGCTTTAAAACGAGTGGATAACTTAATGCCACATGATAACCCAACGTTGTCACTATTATTAATCTCATTTTATGTCCCAAAGGGCTGTTGTTTTGATACATTAACCTCGCCCCATAACCTTGCGAGTTTTACTCGCTTCGGCTGACCTCACTGCCATAGGGCGGTATTTTTATAATTTGCTCTCAGGAGTTTGTGTTGTCCTTTTCTCACCTCATAAAAGCTTTATCACCCCAAAAAACCGTCAATATCACGAGGTCAGGCTCCGCTTCTATGGCGCGGTTGGCCTTGGCTTTGCTTAAAAACAACCAAAATGTCGTCATTATAGCGAAAAATTCAGCAGAGTTGGCTGAATATAAAGCTTTGCTATCGCTTTTTACCCCAGAAGTATCAACGGGTAACACAGCCGCCACAACGGCACCTTGGGAACAAGACTGGGTTTTTATGCCTCAGGTTCCTGACGGCATCGCGGGCAAGGGTACTTGGGCAGAACGCATGGCGGCCTTGTACGGGCTGGCCAACAAAAAAAAAGTACAAGGCACTGTCGTTACCCTTGATAACTTCCTTTTCAAGCTTCCTCCCTTGTCCCTTTTATTGGACCATGAACTACGTCTTTATAAAGGCATGGAAATGGCTCCTGAGCTTGTTTTAGACCAAGCTATCGATTGGGGGTACGTGCGCTCGCCCATGGTCAGTGTACCCGGTGAAATCGCCATGCGTGGCGATATAGTGGATATTTTCTGCCCGGGCTATGCCTCGCCCTTACGTTTGGAATTCTTTGGCGATACCCTTGACGATATCCGCCTCTTTAACCCTTCGTCCCAACGCTCCCTTGCTGACTGTGAAGAAATCTTCATTCTGCCCGTGGCACCTGTTATTGCCAGCAGGGCTTTATTAAAGCAGGCCGAGACCTTTTGGCAGGAAAACAAATCCGCAGGTAAATTGTCCGTTGAAGAGGTCACCAGCCTTGTTCGAACGGTTGAAAGCTCGCCCAACAAGCTTTCGCCCGGTGTCTATTATAAAGAAGCGTCTGTTCTTCAAGAGTGGCTCCCCCAAGACAGCATCTATATTTTCCCTGATAAGGCCGAATGCTTACAAGAACTTCTTGCCATGGAGCGCTCTACAGAATCGTTGTATGAAAAACAGCGCTCCATGGAGCAGATTCATCAGCCATTGGAACTCGTTTTACAGCCTTTGGAAGCCATTCAGGCGACTTTTGATACGGTCGCATCTTTTTCGAGCAATTCCGTTCGTATCGGCATAGAAGAAGCCCAAGAGAATTTTCCTCTGCCTGAACTCTCCCTTGGCAGTTTTTCAACGGTTTTCCCAGAGGGCGAAGCCCTTGAACGCCCTTGGCAATACTTTGTCGGTGTCGCCAAGGCATGGTCAACGGCAGCCTCTCGGGTGGGTCAAAGTCGGGTCGCGGTAAGTTCTGAAAGCCAGCTAGGCAAGCATATGCACTATTGGTTTGGCGCTGGCGATGCCGCCCTTGGTGAAAGAGCCGCTGAAGGGTGCAGTAAACTCATTTTAAGTTTCTCGTCTGAAAGAAGTCGGGAGCGATTTTTAAAGCTAACTGACCAAGACGGCATTTTCCCAAAATTACGCTATGATGAAGCTGATAATGGCATTTTTGCCCTTGTTTCTCCCTACCGTTCAGGTAAGGCCCTCGCCCTAGACCATACCCTCATCCTCGGTGAAGACGTCATTCAGCCACGTCTCGCCAAGGCCGCTCCTTCGCCTCAAAAAGCCTTTAAAGGGCTTGATAACTACGACACCCTGCAAGATGGGGATTTCCTTGTTCACCGTGATTACGGGGTAGGTGTTTTTGGTGGGTTGCACCGTATGACCTTAGGGGCCGTTGAGAGTGACTACCTGCTTGTCCTTTACGCTGACGACGACAAACTCTATCTGCCTGTTGACCGCCTTTCCCTCATCCAGCGTTATAAGGGGTTAGACAATGAAGTCCCGAGCAGAGATAAGCTTGGCGGTTCCCTATGGTCCAGCTCGCGCGATAAGGCCAAGAAAGCCATTGAGAAAATCGCCGCAGACCTTGTGGAAATGTATGCGTTGCGCAAAATTGTCAAAGGCTTTCGCTATGAGCCACTTGATGAAATGTATCGTGAATTTGAGGCAACCTTTGGTTTTGAAGAAACTCCCGACCAAGCCAAAGTTATTGAAGATGTCATGAGCGATATGGAAAAGGCCGAGCCCATGGATAGGCTGGTGTGCGGCGATGTTGGATTTGGCAAGACCGAAGTCGCCTTGCGAGCCGCCTTCAGGGCCGCCCTCAATGGGAAACAGGCCGCCATGCTTTGCCCCACAACCATCCTCGCTGAGCAACATTACCAAACATTTAGAACACGACTGGCTGGCTTTCCCGTCAATGTCGGGCTTTTATCGCGCTTTGTGACCAAGGCCAAGCAAAACGAAGTTCTTGAAGCCTGTGCCAACGGCGAAATAGATATATTGATTGGTACACATCGCATTTTATCCAAAGACGTTGTTTTGCCGAAGCTTGGCCTTCTTGTGTTGGATGAAGAACAGCGTTTTGGGGTTCGCCATAAAGAGCGTTTAAAAGAAATGCGTAAAAACATTGACGCCTTGACCTTAACAGCGACCCCCATCCCACGAACTTTGCAATTGTCCTTGTCTGGGGTGCGCGAGCTATCGGTCATTGAAACAGCGCCGCCCGAAAGAAAACCCGTTGCCACCGCCCTTATTGAACGTGACGACGACACCCTTAAAGAAATACTTGAACGCGAGCTTGAACGAAAGGGGCAGGTCTTTTGGGTGTATAACCGTGTTCAAGGACTTGGCAGGGTCGCCGAATATGTTAAAAAACTTGTGCCCCATGCCAGAGTTGGCATGGCTCATGGACAGATGAGCGAGCGCGAGCTTGAACAAACCATGAGGGGCTTTTGGGTCGGCGATGTCGATGTTTTGGTCTGTACCTCAATTGTTGAATCCGGCCTTGATTTCCCCAACGCCAACACGCTTATTGTGGACCAGGCGCAGCTTTTTGGCCTTGGGCAGCTCTATCAATTGCGTGGTCGAGTGGGGCGGTCTGATAAACAGGCTTTTGCCGTGTTTGTGGTCTCGGATATGGAACGCGTTTCTTCCCTCGCCAAACAACGCCTTAAGGTGCTCCTTGAAATGGATCACCTCGGGGCTGGTTTTCAAGTGGCCATGGAAGACTTGCGGATGCGAGGAGCAGGCAATATTTTAGGGGAGTCCCAATCAGGCCATATGAACCGTATTGGTCTTGATTTGTTCCTTCAGATGCTTGAAGAAGAAGTAACAAAACTCAAAGGACAACCTGTTAAGCAGTACGTTGAAACAGAGCTTAATATCGGTGTCCCCGCCTTTATTCCCGAAAGTTATATGAGTGATGCCCGTGAACGCCTGAGTTTTTATAAAAGGCTTTCCTCTGCTCAAGACGATGCTTCGCAACAGGATGTTGAGTTGGAAGCACGCGACAGATTTGGCACCTTTCCCGAAGAACTTCTTAACTTTGCCGCCATTATCAGATTCAAACGGATTCTTTCAGGCTGGTCGGCTCTTAAGGCTGAAATTGTGCCCGATAAACTGCGGGTGACCTTTTCCGAAGCAACGCCCCTCAATATGGAAAAAATCGTCCAATTAATGACCGCACCTCAGGAAAACAAGCTTTCTGTGAAGCTCATTCCTCCGGCGACCCTTGAGATACCTTTACCTCAAGAGCCCTTTAAAAGCGCCCTGGAGAGCGCTGAAACTATGTTGTACTCACTTATGTTACATGATAAGAAAAATGATGGTTAATATCCGTCTTATTCAAAAAATCCCTTTAGTTTTCAAGGTGCTCCTTTTGGTGTCCTTGGTGGCTGGCTGTTCACAACAACCCGCCAAAGATGTCGTGGCTGAGGTGAATGGTGTTCCTATTTTTTTCTATGAAATGAACGCTCACCGTGACATGCTCTTTCAGGGCCTTTCTCAAGATGGTTTACCCCCAAATGATGAGGAATTGCGCCAACAATACGCCTACTCTTTGACGAGTATCATTGAACAAGAACTTGTTCGCCAATATTTGAAGCGCAAAGGCATTCATGTTGACGACACTCAAACTGTCAAAGAAGAGGCCCTTGTACAAGGCGATTACCCTTCTCCCGAAGAATTTAAAGATGCCCTCATTGAAAATGGTGTTTCACTAGACTTATGGCATCAAATGATGCGCCGCAGACAAGATGTTCTGACCCTTACGAGTCAGATTTTACGCCCCAAGGTGCTTATTTCTTCGTCTGAGGTTGAACAGTTCTATCTTGCTCATCGTGATGAATTTCAAGTTTCTGAACAATTGGATTTTTTATATATTGAAGGCGGGGAAAAAGAGAGCGTCATAATGGCCCGTGATCTTTTCTTAAAAACACGCGATGCCTCGCTTTCTCGTAGCGAATCTGACGTTATCATGCGCGATATACGCTTAAGTCCGAACAGACTACCTGAAAGCATCGTCAAGGAAGTTTCCTCGCTGACTCCCTATGATGCCACTGTGATTAAAAAAGAGGGTGACCATTACTATACCTATATTTTACGAGAAAAGGTTCCTGCAGGCACCTTAGATATTGGTCAAACCTTTCAGCGAATTGAACAAATCCTTGTGGAAGAAAGGGTTCAAGAACTTCTCACTGCCTGGCTTGAACGAGAATTTGCCAAAGCGACCATCAGGATTCTTGCGCCTCTTTTAGAGGAAATAGAGATTCCAGTTGATAAAACAGCCCTGTTTGTGCGAGAGTATTCTGGGGTCGAGAAGGGTACCGATGCCGAGTTGGTTGACGAGGCTGAAACGGACGATGACTATGAAGACACGTATGGGGTTGAATTTTTTGCCCCGTTAGGCACCCCACAATGGGAAGACGCCCATTCGTATGATACCGACACTGTTGAGAGCCTAGAGGAATAAGGTCCAGTTTGCATTACTATGGTAAAAAGTTTATACCTTAAGGCGATTTAATTTACTTATAAAGCTTATCTCCCACTTTTGGAGGATCATTTGGCTATTTCTCGAATCCACTTTATCTTGTTTTTTCTTTTTGTTGTCTGTTTTGTCGGACAGATAGATAATGCCCAGGCAAAACCCATCCAACTTAACGTTAATAAAATTGTCGCTGTTGTTAATGGAGAGGCCATAACAATGCATGAACTTCGCCGCCGTGTGGCCGCTGAAATTCATCGGCAGGGGCTTCAGCCCACAGAGGCTAACTTCGCTGCTTTAGAGCGTGAAGGCCTTGATGCCATGGTTAATGATATTTTATTACGACACGAAGCAGAGCGCTTTAAGTTGAGTATTTCGGATGCGGAAATAACCAGCGAACTTCGTCGTATTCGTGAGAGCATGGGCAACATCAGTGTCCAGGAGTTTGAAAAAGGTCTTATCCGTCAGGGCACTACCCTTGAGGCCGCCAAAGAGCAGATTAAAAACAATATGCTCCGCCAGCGTATGATTCACCATATGATTTCCCGCAAAGTCGTTGTGACCGACCAAGAAATTTCAGAATATTATGAAGCCAATAAAAGTGATTTTGCCACAGGGAAAACCGCTGACTTTTCAATGATTGCTTTTCCTCCCAAGTTTAATGTGAAAAAAATTTATCAAGACCTCAACAGCGGAGCCGCGAACTTTGAAGCCGTAGCCCGTCAGTATTCTCTTGATCAATCCGCCCAAAACGGCGGTCGTATTGGAGAGGTTGCTTGGGGCGCTATGACCCCTAATATGCGTCAACTACTCAGTTCGCTTTCACCTGGACAGCTCTCGCCCATAATTTCCTTTGAGGGGGTTTCCGTTGTCGTTCGTTTGAACAATATTTCTGATGGGAGAGCTCCCAGCCTAGAAGAGGCACGCCCCCATATTGAACAGCGACTCAAAAATCCTCGGATGGATGCTCGTTTTAAAGAATATACTGATCAACTTCGTAAAAAAGCCGTTGTTGACGTTCGCATGTAGTGACACACTCTCAAAAAAGCACAGGAATCAGAATGACTTTAGCCGCACTTGGAAGCATCCTTAAAGATAAGCGTGAAGCCCTTGACCTTTCCGTTGATGATATTTCAGAACGAATCAAGGTCTCCATGCGCATTATTAAGCTCATTGAAGACGGCAATGAAACGGGTTTACCGCATTCTGTCTACACCCGAGGCTTTATTATTTCTTATGCTGAAGTTCTTGAGATGGATAAAGACGAATTGCTTGCCCATCTTGATAGTATTTTCCCTTCTGAAGATATTGAAGAAATGCAGCCAGCGCCACAGATTATTAGTCCTAACCAACGTCGCGGGGTGAGACTCAAACAGTTGATAATGGTTGTTCTCCTGCTCGCTATTATCGGGGGCATAGCTTTTGGCGCATGGTTTGTTGTTAATAATTTTGGTAGCGACATCATGGAACTTGTTAAAAAACCTTTCGCCGCTTCTACTACTCAGCAAAATATTCCCCCTGCTGCGGTTGAACAGGTGGCAAGTTCCCCTGTTCCCCAAACCAATACTGACGGCTCCCTTCCTACCACCGGGTCGCGTTCTCTTGCAGAGACCTCTGCGCTGGAAGGACAAGGTGAGGCTCAAGGGCCCCAGGCTGAAGCCGAACCTGTGGGGGATTCGCCCGTTACCTTGCCTCAAAGTCCTTCCCAAGAAGCTTCGACCGATGTGACCGAGGATAGGGCGGTGGCACAAAGTATTGAAGAAAATGTTGTTGTCATCTCAACAAGGGCCGCTTGCTGGACCAGAGTTATCGCCGATAAAAAACAAATTTTTGAAAAAACCATTACACCCGGTAGTGATTACACGTTTAATTACGCGCAAGGCGCCACCATCCTTTTAGGAAACCCTTCTGCCGTTTCCCTCACTATTAATGGCGAACCTTACACAGGCAACTTGAGAAGCTCTCAAACCCTCACCATCACTCTCCCTCTCTAGTCCTTTTTGCCTCCCCATGGGCTTTTTGAATGGAATTTTCAGAAAAAGTTCTTATCCTGCATGTCGGAAAATTTAAAGAATCCGATATCTGGTTGCGTATTTTATCCCCTTCACGGGGACTCTTTTCTATTTTTGCCTTTGGCGGGAGCCGCAGCCGCCAGCGCTTTATGGGCTGTCTTGATATATTTAATACGGTGCTTTTTAGGATAAAACTTTCCCCTCGCAACGGCTATTTTTCTGCCGAAGAGGGGGTTTTAATTGATGGGCCGGGCATATTGCGGAAAGATTGGAACCGGTTGGGTATTGCCATGAACTGCTCTAACTTTATTCAGGCTTTTGGCGTTGAGGCAGACGGCGCGGATAATGCCTACGCCTTATTTCAAGACACCCTGCGTTATCTGCAAACGGCAGAAGAAATTCATTCTCTTTTTCCTTTATTTTTCCGTTTGCGTTTTGCTTCGGAGCAAGGCTATAAAATCGATGTTTCCCAATGCCATCAGTGTGGCGACAACGAACTGAAAAGGGGGGCGAGCCTCTTTGTCAGGGATGGTTTGCTCTTATGTCCTTCTTGCAGTCCGAGAGGAAGTGGAGTATCTGTACATCTGAGCAGGGACAGTATCGAAGCCTTCAATATTGTTCAGCATAATCCCCCCATACTGTGGAAGCGGTTTGATGCCCAACTACAAGCCTATACGGATTTTCCCGTGGCTGTTTTACGAGAATGTGGCAGAGCTATTGATAAATTTATTGAATATCATGTTGGATTACACTGGGATGGCGGTCGTTTTAAAAAAGTTTGATGGGCTAAATTTGGAGTAACTATGCACTTTCAAGATCTGATAATGACACTACAGAACTTTTGGGCTCAAAAAGGATGCGCCATTCAGCAGTCGTATGACGTTGAATGTGGCGCGGGTACCTTTAACCCCGCTACTTTTTTGCGGGTTATCGGGCCCGAACCTTGGAACGTCGCCTATGTTGAGGCTTCAAGACGCCCTACGGATGGGCGTTATGGAGAAAACCCCAACCGCCTTCAACATTATTTCCAGTTTCAGGTGATTTTAAAGCCTTCACCCGAAAATATTCAGGATCTGTATATTGAAAGCCTCAAAGCTTTGGGAATTAACCCCCAAACTCACGACCTGCGCTTTGTAGAGGACGACTGGGAGTCGCCAACCTTAGGCGCTTGGGGCCTTGGTTGGGAGGTGTGGCTTAACGGTATGGAAGTCACGCAATTTACCTACTTTCAGCAGATTGGCGGCATTGACCTTTTCCCTGTTAGTGTTGAGCTTACCTATGGTCTTGAACGTCTATGCATGTACCTGCAAGATAAAGAATCCGTATATGATCTGACCTGGAACGAGCATATTACCTACGGTGATATTTTTCATCAAAACGAGGTTGAACAGTCGACCTTTAACTTTGAGGAAAGCAACGCGCCCATGCTTTTACAGCATTTTAATGACTATGAACGCGAAGCGAAAAAACTTATTGAAAAAAAACTGTTAATGCCTGCTTATGACTGTGTTATGAAATCTTCTCATCTGTTCAACTTGCTTGATGCCCGTGGCGCCATCTCCATTACAGAACGAACTGGCTATATAGGACGGGTTCGCTCCTTAGCCGCCGGTGTTGCCAGACTGTATGCCGAGCAACGTGAAACTATGGGTTATCCTCTTTTACATAAATAATGCGCGTTATAAGGATGTATCATGTCACAGTTTATTCTTGAAATTGGAACCGAAGAAATCCCCGCTCGTTTTCTGGCAAATGCTGAAAATGAGCTGTTAACAAAATTTAAAGAACAATTGGCCGATAACAACCTCGCGTATGCATCCATACAAAGCTTTTCAACCCCCAGACGTCTTGTTTTGATGATTGAAGGGGTAGCGGATGTTTCCCTGCAAGGTGAAGAAATTATCGCCGGCCCGCCAGTTAAAGTGGCTTTTGATATGGGGGGGCGTCCCACCAGAGCCGCTGAGGGTTTTGTTAAAAATAACGGACTCACCATTGATGATATTTTTACGCAATCCACCGACAAAGGGGAGTATATCGCCCTTAAAAAGACAACGGGTGGCGTGCAGGCGAGCGAAATCTTATCTACCTTATGCCCCGATATCATTAACTCCCTTTCATTTCCAAAGCGTATGCATTGGGCAAGCGGTTCTTTCTTATTTGTCCGCCCCTTGCGTTGGATTCTGGCTTTGCTTGACTCCATGGTCGTGAGCTTTGAGGTCGCTGGCATAGCCGCTTCCAATGAAACATTCGGACACCGCGTTCACGGTCACGGGCCCTTTACAGTCGCCTCTTCTGCCGATTATCTTCCCTTAATGAAAAATGAAGCCCAGATTATGATTTCCGCTAGTGACAGACGCCAGTATATCACTGAGAAAGCGAACGAACTTGCTCAAGAGAAGAAAGGTTTTGTCATATGGCAGGAAACTCTCTTAGACGAGGTTCAAGGTCTTGTGGAGCATCCTGTTCCTTTGGTGGGAGAGTTTGATAGCAGTTTCCTTGAAATTCCCCGTGAAGTGCTTCTGACCAGTATGCAAGGGCATCAAAAAAGCTTTGGCATCGAAGACAGTCATGGCAACTTACTTCCCTATTTCCTCACGGTGCTAAATATTACGCCCGATGACGGCGAGGTGGTTTCTAAAAAAGGCTGGGAACGAGTCCTTCGCGCTCGCCTAGAAGACGCCAGATTTTTCTGGAAAACAGACTTACAATCATCTTTTGATGAATGGCTGGAAAAACTGGATTCCGTTATTTTCCTTGCTCCCCTTGGCTCCATGGGTGATAAAACCCGCCGTATCGCAGAACTGTGCGGTTGGTTAGCGAACAACCTTCTCTCGTCTGAAGGCGAGCCTGTCGCCCTTCCTGCGGACGCTTTTCAGGCAGGGCGCTTGGCAAAAGCAGACCTTGTTTCTGAAATGGTTAAGGAGTTTGATACCCTGCAAGGGATTATGGGAAGCATTTATGCGCAGAAAAATGGCGAATCTGCTCCTGTCGCGAGAGCAATAGGCGAACAATATTTGCCAGCCGGGCCGGATTCTCCCGTACCCTCATCGGCTTTGGGAGCCATAGTTTCCATGGCAGACAAAATGGATACACTGGTGGGTTGTTTTGGTCTTGGCATGATGCCCACAGGCACGGCTGACCCTTACGCTTTACGCCGTGCGGCTCTTGGTATCATTCGAATCCTTATTGAAAAAGACTATCGCCTTGACATACGTACCTTCTTTGAAAAGGCGCAAAATATCTACGGCAAGCGTGAGTGGAAGCTTGAACCAAAAGAGGGCATGGAAAAACTCTTAGACTTCTTCACCTTACGTTTAAAAAACCACTTTACGGCTAATGGTGTGGAAACCTTATTCGCTGAAGCTATCCTTTCTGCTGATGCCGCTAATCCATCCGTTGCCCAAAAACGTCTTGACGCCTTGGTTGCTTTCAGCAAGTCTGAACAGTTTCTTGCCTGCACAGGCACTTTTAAACGCGTTGCCAATATTGTGCGCAAACAGCTAACTGATTCCTCGGCTACGCTCACAGGGGAATTTGACCCCAAACTTCTTAGCGATGACGCGGAAAAAAAACTGGCCTCGGCACTTGATGAAGTGGGCCCTCGCATTAAACACTTATGGGCCAAAGAGGACTATGCCGCCATCTTTGTAAGCTTGGCAGAGCTACAGCCCCTTGTGGATGATTTCTTTGAAACGGTTATGGTGATGAGCGATGACTTGGCTGTACGCCAAAATAGGCTGAACTTACTGGTTTCGCTACTCAATAACTTTGTTCAACTTGCAGACTTTTCTGCTCTGCAAATGTAAGTGAATTGAAAAAGAGCGTTTAAAAAAGCTACAAAGGAAGGCTCCACCTTTCTTTGTTCCGTCCGCCAAGGCCATAAAGCATGCGGTCAGTCCTTGGAATCCTAGAAAGTCCACTTACCCTCAACGGGGCAGGTGGACTTTCTACATAGGTAATTATGTAACTAAAGTAGAGCAAAACTTTTTTTAGAGCAAATAAAACCGTTTATTTAACGGATTCTCGTGATGGTTTGATGGGTAAGAGAGGTTAAACGCCCTTAAGGTCATTTACAACAAAGAAAGCCACCTTGAGGCGGCTTTCTTCTGTTACAGAAAAGGCAGTGGTA
>CAZYJQ010000018.1:0-31513 GCA_964647835.1 uncultured Desulfovibrio sp.
GACTCTCAAAGGCGCGCAAAAGCGTGCGTAAGCCTAGGTTGGCATAAGGCGTATCGCCCACCATACTTATCAGAGGGACACTGCGAATAACGCCGTCCATATCAGGAGCAACATCAATCATGCCCAGGGGCGCGTTTTTTACAAAAATCGGAAGGGGAGAAATAAGGCCTTTGGCTCTCAAAATCGTTTCCAGCGGCGAGATAGCATCGACTTTCCCCAAAACAACCGAGCTCAATTCATGCTCTTGCTGGCCCTCCAAAGGAGGAGTTTCACGAGAATAATCCAGCTTGGTGCCCAAGACAACAGGCATCTTAGCTAAAATCTCAGCGAAGAAAGCATCATTATCGCTCAAGGCAGGGGGCAACCCTTCAAACTGAATGGACAAGCCCAAATCATCACGTAAAGAGCTTTGAATACGCTCAGGGGATGTTCTGTCAGGCTCTGCCAAGAGGACATCCAGACCAGCAGCGGCCACGCCCGTTTCATCCAAACGTTCTAAAAGCTGCGCCAGACGGTAGCGAGGCCAAGGCCACTGCCCTAAAGACTGCAGAGACTTTTCATCGATATCAACAATGACTATGCCGGGTGAGGGAGGGGAGAAAGTGCTGTGTTTTAAAAATTCATCATAAACGCGGAGGTTGATTTGACGTAAAATGGGCAACTGAAAGATATACAGCTGAACGATGATTAGCGAGGCCAAACAACTGAGCCCCCAAAGACCTATGCGTCCACCTGATTTCCACATGGCAGTTCCACCTAAAAGTTCAAGGTCATGGTCGTTGTAACCATATCTTGTCGATACTGGTACAACTCGGAGTTTGAATAGTTTTTAATATATTCGTATTGCACACCTAACGAAAGAGACTTGGTTATATCCCAGCCTACTCCTGCCCCTAACCGCCAATGGTTATCCTTACGGTCATCTGTCTCAAGACCCGTAGCGGGAGTGGCATAGCGTTCGTGGCGTAGTACCGCATGGGAGGTAATATAGGTATCATAGGGCAAGTTAAAGCGTAAGCGAACCGAAGGTTCCACTGATCGTGAGCTGTAGCCCTTAAAATCCGCTTGTCCGCCTGCAAGCTGTGCTCCGGTCATAATTTCATGGTTAGCAGAACCAAAAAAGTACCTTCCGTAAACCCCCACGTTCCAGTGCTCGCCATCTTGAAGCTTATTAACAGTAAACCGCCTTTGTTCAAGGCCTACCTTGCTCAAAAGTTGCAGTTTCTCCGTTGCCATACCCACTGCCAAGAGTTCAAGGCCATAGGTTAAAACGGTTTCTGAAAGGTCTTTGGCATGTTCTTGGTATATTTCCTCGCCCTTAACGCGCACTTCAAAGATGCTTTTTGGCCCCACATAGCGAAACCCCGTGGCAACGCGGCCCCATGTCATGGACTTATTATAAAGCAACCTTGGCGCGGTATTCCAGCGCTTAAACCCCGCGACATCCGCAACCCACCACCATGCGCCGTCTTCTTTCAGGCGATACCCCATGTTAAGATTCATGGCATTAAAAAAACCATGACTACTCTTCGCTTCAGCACCGGGTATACTAAGGGTAAGGGGGCCAAGGGATATCTTTTCGCTTGCCGGGCCAGCGTTGCTGTTGGAATCGTAGATATGTCCAACCGACAAAGACCCATTGACCGTCCAACGCGACTTTTGTTTTTCTAAGTTAGCCACCAGAGAGTCCAGGCTGGAATCTGTCAAGGTTGGGTCGAGTTGCTTAATCTGATCCAAGGCTTGGCGGGCGCTTGCTGGTTCGCCAAGGGCCACATAAATGGTCGCCAGTTGAATGCGTAAGTTAATGTCGTTGGGGTATTTCGCGAGCAACCGTTCGCAAGCAAACAGCGCGTGGGAATACTGTTTGCCTTTGTAGGCCGCGACCATAAGCCCTACGTTCACTTCATCACTGTCAGGGTCGTCACGCAATATGCTCAAAAAAGCATCGGTGGCTTCAACATAAAGACCCTGATGGAGCAAGGAAGATGCAAGAGTTTTTTTCTGTTCAATGACAGTGTCGAGGGCGCTTGAGCGTGCTTGAGCCTTTTGGGAAAATACAGCCTCCCCCCAAAAACAGCAGACGAAAGCCACTATGGTCCAATAATAAAACTTTTTTTTCATAGCTATACGACGATGCACCAACGACCACATTCAAAAAACCACTTCCCCCAAGGGGTATTTTCATCATGAGTACCTATGGCTACTCCCCTCATACACAAAAAATTTTTCTCGTCTGAACTTTCATCGAAACAATAAGTTTCCGCCTCAACCCAAGCAATAGTCCTATAAGGTGCTCTACTCTCGTTACAAAAAAACAAGAAAACCCCACCCACCGAATACAAAATCTCTCGGAAAACAAAAAAGCTCACGCCTCACCTCTTTAGGCTCAAGAAAAGAATATGAGCTCAAAAACATAGGGGCTAGAGCCAAGCATCTGCAATTTATCATAAGCAAACAGCCGAGAGCAACATAATTGAGTAAAGAATAAAAAATAAAACTCTATCACCTTAGCACAATCCAGAACGATTTTACAGCTTTTTCTTGTTTTTTGGGCAACTGTCATTTTTTCCCCTTATTCCAGGGACCAGAGTGCCTTTCCCCAAAGCCTTTAGACTCCTTGTTTATGAGACCTCTCCTAAACTTCTCTCCTTATCATTCTGCGCCTTATCATTCTGCGCCTTATCCTTCCGCGTCAAATCCTTGCCTTGCCAAAAAAGCGGGATTACACATGCCAGAATGACAGGGACAGCATCACGTAGTAAAAGACTTTCAGGGTATTCTCCCATGCAGGTCTTTACCACCCAAGACTTTTTTTGCTATTATGAGTACTTGGCCAAGGGGGCAGCAAGGGACGAAAAAAACACCGAAGATAACCCGGACACGCCCCCCTAAGCTGAGTTATTACAAAACACACCGCTCTGCACGCTCTCTCATGGACAAGCAATAAAAAACACTGAGCCAAAACGCATTTTATACAACACTCTTACAATAATATTTCAGAACGCCCACGCGAGCCCCTTTAAATTATGCAACACCCCAAAACTATCTCTCCTTTCACCGCCTTTATTTTCCTGCTGGGCTATTTTTTTTGCCTTTTAGCCTTCCAGCGCCTTGCTTTCCTAGGCCTCATCCACGGCAATCTCAGCCATGAACCCTTGAGCCAAATTTACAAAGCCTTGGATATCGGGTGGCGATTTGACGGGCGCATAGCCACTCTCATGGTCATGCCCCTTGGCATTCTCCTTGGCATTCCTCCCCTGCGCCGTTTGCTTGGTAGACACAAGCTTTGGCTCATGGGTGCGGGAATAGCGGCTGTATCCTGCCTCTGGCTTGTGTTCGCCACGGACGCCGCTTTTTTTCTCTATCTTGCCGAACGTCTTAACGCTACCTTCATTGAACTCGCCGTTGACCTGCAAGACGGTCTTATTATGGTGTGGCAGAGCTACCCTGTAATACTAATTGGCCTTGGCCTTGCCCTTGTTACGGGCATCAGCCTTCTCCCCCTTGTATACGGCTTGCGAAAATTCAGCATTCACCCTTACAGCACCAAAAAAAGAGCCGCCTTGGCTTGGTTTCTGGGCCTTTTCCTCTGCACAGTGACTATTTTTGGGCAAATTAGCACAAACTTTTTCCCCTTGCGCTGGAGTCAGGCCTATTTCAGCCAAAATCCCCATATCACCGCTCTGGCCCTGAACCCCATCCAAAACTTTTATGATACTTACGCCGCGAGCAAAGATGACGGGTTTGACATTGACCTTACGCGCGAGGCCTATCCTATCATGGCGAGCTACCTCAATGTGGACCAGCCAGATGAGAAGGCCCTCTCCTTTGCCCGCCACCATACACCCCAAAAAACATCACATCCTAAGCCCAACATTGTGATCATCATCATGGAGTCCTTTAGTTGGTCAAAAAGCTCGCTGGCGCCTGGGAATAGCAAACATACACCCTTTATGGAGTCCTTGACCAAAGAGTCGGTCTATTTCCCCAACTTTTTTGCCAACGCGCGAACCACCGCCCGTGGGGTTTTCAGCACCATGATTGGCATTCCCGATGTCACCCAATCCAGCACGGGGTCACGCAATCAACGCGTTATTGATCAGCGCGTTATAGCCAACCAATTCGATGGCTATGAAAAATTTTATATGCTTGGGGGAAACACCAACTGGGCAAATATTAGAGGGATTATCGCCGGTAATATCGACGGAATAACCATCTTGGAGGAAGGTTTTTGGAAGGCGTCCAATATTGATGTCTGGGGGATTCACGACTATGACTTACTTATGGAAGCCCATGATTTTATGGATAAACTCGAAGGCCCCTTCCTTTCTGTCATCCAAACAGCCAGTTTCCATAAACCCTTCACCCTGCCTTCTTATGTGCCCTTTACCAAAGAACCCCTTAGCGATGAAACCCGTGTGAATTATGGGTTTGTTAGTGAAGATGAATATAACGGCTTCCGTTTTTTCGACTACAGCCTGCAATTATTTTTTGAAAAAGCCAAGCAAGCGGATTATTACGATAACACCATTTTCATCCTCTTTGGCGATCACGGTATCAGCGAATCTAGCCCTAACACCTCTGAAAGCTACAGAGCCGCAAGACTTTCTCCATGGCATGTGCCATTGGTCATCCACGCTCCATGGCTATTAGAGCCCTCCATAAGATCAGAAGCCGCGAGCCAGGCGGATGTTTTTCCCACGGCAGCAGGCCTTGCCGGCATAGAATATACCAACTGGACGCTAGGCCGTGACCTTTTAGAAGAAGTCAATCACCCCAAAGAATACGCCGCCTTTATTAGCGGTAAGAACGACGTACCCATTCGTCTAATTATGGATGGTTACTGCTTCATAGACAACAGAGCTGGGGAGCAATTTCTATACGATCTGCAAGGGAATGCTACGAACCTAAAAGAAAGCCAGCCAACGCGGTTCGCCCGTATGCGCGACCTAGCCCTCGGCTTTCAAGCCACCTCAAAGTATTTGTTGTATAACAACAAAAAAACAGCCGATAGCCAATAGCGAGAGGCCGACAGCAATTTTCTGGCTATAGAGATAACCGGCAATCTGTCTTTCCAAAAGTGAATACAACGGGAAAATAACCTCCGCTCAAGGCTCAATTAAAGAGAGACTCGGCAAGGGTAGACTAAATAAAGGAAGGCGAAATACTACCTGCGAGAACACACTCCAACCAAGGCTGCCCCTGCAAGGGATTCGGAGTAAAGTAAGCCAAGCTCGACCTCATTGCCTTGGCCCAGTATCTCAGTCACTTGCCTTCATGTTTTTCTTCCGATATCGGCAAAAACGCCCTGCTCTCCTTAGTGGAACAGGGCGTTTTGTTTTACGAGTCCTTAAAAGGTATATGACAAAAAATTTTAGATATGCAATGGCCCTTTTCCCTCATCACAGCGAGGCTTTGCGTTGTGATCACCTTGCACTGCAGCAGGAATGGCCTCAAAGCGGAACGGCTACTGCTATTCGGGCAAACCCACCTGTAAACCATGAAGCTGAGCATAGCGCCCCTTATAGTCCACGAGCTCCTGGTGGGTACCTTGCTCAAGCAACTGCCCCTCTTCCATGACAAAAATAATATCGGAATCGCGAATTGTTGAAAGCCTGTGGGCGATGGTGATGGTTGTTCGTCCCTGCATAAGGACTTCCAAACCAGCTTGAACCAACTTCTCAGAACGGGAATCTAATGAGCTTGTGGGTTCGTCAAGCAAGAGAATGGGAGCATCTTTCAGCATGGCCCGCGCAATGGAAACCAGTTGTTTTTGCCCACCGGAAAGGTTGCCCCCTCGTTCACCAACTTCCGTCTCGTATCCTTGAGGCTGGAGCATGATAAACTCGTGAGCCCCGCAACGTTTTGCCGCGGCGATTACCTCATCATCGCTGGCATCCTGCCGACCCAGTCGGATGTTACTGGCAATGCTTCCCTCAAACAAAATAACGTCCTGGGAAACGTAGGCAATATTGCGCCGTAAAGACTCAATGGTCACCGAACGAATATCTTGCCCTTCAATGCTGATACTTCCAGAATCAAGCTCGTAAAAGCGTTGCAGTAAATTGATTATGGTAGATTTTCCTGAGCCCGCAAGCCCAATAATGGCCGCAGATTGACCGGGTTTTACTTCAAAAGAAACATTATGCAAAACTTCTTTGTCCGGGGTATAGGAAAAGACCAAGTTATCAAGTTTTATGCCAGCCCCACCCACAACCAACTCTTTGGCATCAGGCGCGTCAAGGATTTTCACATGGCTGTTCATGGCTTCATAAACACGGTCGATGGAGGCAAGGCCAACCTGTACCTTCATATTAAGCTGAGCAAGGCTTTTCATGGGTTTATACGCCGCGACCACGGCCAGCAAAAAGACCATGAAGTCACCGGGGGTAATGCGCCCTGAGATAATACTCCAGCCTCCGTAGGTGAGAGTAAGGGCGATGGCTACGCCGCTCAAAAACTCCATAATGGGGCTTGAGATGGCGCTTATGCAAGCGATTTTAAAGGAAAGGCGCTCCAGCTTACCTGTAGACTCTTTAACATAATCTGTTTCTTTTTCTTCCAGCAAGTAAGATTTTACAATACGTACTCCCTGGAAGGCCTGCACTATGGCTCCAAATAATCCACCTACGTTCTTTTGTTGATTTTTATAATAGCGTTTCACTCGGCGCCCAATCATAACAACAGGATAGACGCCCAGGGGGAAAGCGATAAATACAACGCAGGCCATCTCAAAGCTATGCCAAAACATCAAGCCGACCATGAAGACAACAACACAACTATCACGGATAAGAGAGGTAAAGCCATCAAGAACAGCGTTACGAATGGCATACATATCGCCCGTAAAATACACCAAGAGCGAGTTAGTGTTATTGGCGGAGAAAAAGGATAAGTCCTGACGAATAAGATTGGCGAAAAGGTCATCCTGCATGTTCTTAACCATCAATAGACCCACTCGGGACATACAGATGGACTGTAAATAATGAAATATACTTTTGAACATAAAAAGCGCCATAATCTGCAGAGCCAGAGTTCCGAGGATTTCGCGGTTTTTGTCAATGAAGACTTCGTCAAAAATCGGCTTCAGTATTTTAACGGAAGCGGCTTCCATTAAAGCGAACAAAACCATAAAACTTATAGCTGCTATGAGGTAGCGCTTGTTGGGCCAGATATATTCAAAAAAAACCTGTTTTAACTTCGGGAATTCATCACTTAGAAACAAGCCCACAACGGAGCGGCTAAGTCCTTTTTTCTTCGTCATATTGTCTATTTTCCATAGTAAAAGGTGGACAAACCACATGGAGTATTATCATTAAGGTATTGCAAAGCAATACTGCCTATTATCATCTCAGTAAGGGAAGCACAATAGAAACCAAACCTTCCCTGCAGGGACTTGGTCTACAGCGGCTTAAAAGAAAGAACGCTCAAGGCGTTGCCCTCACTAGCCAGTGCGCCTTTTGCCACTAATTATATTTTGCAAGAAAAATTTGGCTGTCGTGTAATAATAGGCCATTTTTTCCAATAGGGAAGTGAGAGGCATGCGGATGCCAAAGTAATCTCGCAACCGCATGATATCTTTCCCTAGTCCGCCGATGCGGGTACCTGTGCTCGACAAATCAATAAACCGAATACCCTCGGAAGTGATGAAAATATTGTCCAGATTCAAATCACAATGAACCAAGCCAAAAGAATGAAGCTCTTTCACCGCAGCGACAAGAGCCTTTTCATTGTCAAGGGCGGCTTGTATATCAGCAAAGTGCTCGCCTTCAATATATTCCTGAACAATAACACTTTGTGTAATAACAATGCCCTCTTTTTTCTCTGCCACAAAAAACAAATCCGGCACAAGGCGACACCCTTTTTGTATGGCCTTTCTCACCTGCCGCATTTGTTTAGAAAAATACGGACTAAATAGAATAAACCGCATCTTCTTTTCAAAGCGATCGGGGACATAGCTGTCGATTTTAAGGATAAACTTTCGACCTTGGGTCGCGATGAGGTAAACTTCTCGGACATCTTCAATGCGAAGGGTTGTCACACCATCACGATTCCCCTGCATGAAGCTGTGCCACATGGCTGTATAATCAAATCCATCATCGAGCACATAAAGGCTATATTGCCCCTGTTGTTTTTTCACTATCTCGCCAGATCGATCCATAGCCTGTTTTTCCTGATTGTTGAGGAGGCTCTTAACCACCAACGTAAAATCCGTTCACCCCAACGGCACGTTACCACAGCCTAGGGCACCTTGTACCTTGCTCACCCTGCTTACCCTGTACCCAGCTTACTCCCTCCTGACGCACCAGCCCAAGGAGCTATGCGACTCAAACAGCTGGTCACGGCATAGGCAGCTTCTTTTTCTTAGCGGTGTTCTATCTAGTCTGTGTATAGATTACCATGGGCACACGACAATACGCCAGAAAGAAAGCGGGGACTCCGCCATTTATACCACCGTCCAAAATCCTTGCGTCAAATATACTCAGATGGATGGCTCGTGGAGCTTTTATCATTCTCTCAGCCTAACGGCAACCTAGGCGATGTTCCCTTTTCCTCTCCTGCCGTCACTATCACTCTTTCCACCTCCTTAACCTCAAAAATCCCCCTGATTTTTTTGACTTGCCAACCTCTTGCTACAGTCCTCCAAAGAGATAAGGGGGTGCCCTGTATTTCCCCCTTCCGCCAAGAGACTCTCCCTCTTGTGAGGAAACGAGGAATATTTAGGCAAAGAGCTTCTCAAAACATCATGTTTAGGGTAGCTCCATAAGGAGGCTCAGCCCCCTTATTTTCTTGAGGTGATATATTCCATGTCCAAACGCAATCTCCCTGCGAAATCGCCCCTCAGTCGTCAATGGCCTATTTTCTGGGTCATGGTCACTGCCACCTTGTTCGCCTCCTTTCACCAGATTGGCCTCTCTACAATTTCCGGAGAAATTAGCGAAGCCCTCAGTCTTAATCCGGCCCAACTGGGCTCCCTCGCGGCTATTTTTGCTGTGGCCTATGCCAGCATGCAAATTCCCGCGGGTCTCTTGGCTGATACCGTAGGTTCGCGAAAAAGCGTAACCTGCGCCCTAGCCATAGCCATTTGTGGCACACTTTTATTTGCCTCAGCCACGACCTTCACCCAGGCCGCCATAGGCAGGGCCCTCATTGGCATTGGAGTGGCGGTTATCTCCATACCCCTCATAAAGCTGACGGTGGAATGGTTTAAGCCACAACAGTTTGCTAAAATAACCGCTTATTCCTTCACAATCCAAAGTTTTGGGTTCTTACTCGCAACCTCGCCCGTAGCGTTGATTTCAGGGGCTATTGGCTGGCGCATGACCTATTACGGGCTGGGACTCATAACCCTTTTGTCGGCGTTAAGCATCTTCATCGTCGTGAGGGATAGACCCGACTTTGGCGATTCTTCTGATAATTCTTCTGGCAATTCTTCTGGCGACCCGGCTGATTCCGTAACAGCTAAGGTGACGAACGTTTCTTCCCCCCACCCCACTCAGGTTAAACTTTCCATCAAAGAAACCCTCCTCACAACCCTTAAACAAAAACAACTTTGGGTTTTGGGCGGCTGGTATGCTCTGCAAGGTGGGATTTTCTTTTCCTTTATCGGTATCTGGGCCGGGCAGCTTCTTACTGTAGGCTATGGCCTTTCCGTTCAACAGACCGGATTAATTCTTATGATCCCCGCTTGCGCCATCATGACCTCCCCAGTGTTCGTGGCCCTTGCCTACCGCCTTGGCTCCCAGCGTAATGTGGTTATCGCTTTGTCCATAGCTACTTTTATTCTGACCTTGCCTCTTCCTTTTGTTTTACCCCAACTCCCGAGCGTCCTGTTTTCCCTTTACTTCTTCGCTCTGGCGACAAGCAACATGGGGGGCATCGCCATCATATTCACCATGGGCAAAGAGGTTTTACCGGCCCAATACGCCGGAACGGCCACGGGTCTCATCAATATCTTTCCTTTTTTAGGCGGAGCGGTTTTGCAACAGCTCATCGGGGGGCTTATTGAACTTCAATCCGAAACCCCTGACCTCGAGGTCTTTGCCCACGCCTTTACTGTTTTTCCATTCTTTGCCCTGGGAAGCGTCATCCTCGCTTTATGCACGACCCGCCAGCCCAAGCCCTAACTTCAGCCGCTACTTCTGCGTCTGCCTTAACGTCTACCATAGCCTCAGGCCCAGTTGACCTTTTGTATTTTTACCATTGCCCCACTCTAGTTAGCGATAGTAGCAACCTCCCCCCTCACACCCAATAAAAATCTTACAGAAAGTGAGGGCGGACAAAAGGCCAATGCAAGGAACAGTAAAGAGGAGATGCAAGTACGGTGGAGAGGATAAAAGGAATGAGGAGTGGATGAAAAGAAAGGGCTACCTCGACTAAACCAGACCCAGCAAAACAAGAAGGCTCACTGGCGATAACCAACGGTAGAGGGCAATAGAAGCCAGTAACAGGCGAAAGAAAGACCCCTGTATCCTTGCAAGAGCAACCCCGGTGGCACTACACACGAAAAAGGGTGTAAATGGTTCCCCTAATGGGGTAGCTATACATGGCGGTTCTTTGAGTAAGCCATTTGCCGCCGTCATCTTTGTTTTTTACTTTAAAACGACGAACAGCCAAAGGACGCCTCGGCAGGTTGGTCCCGCGCCTAGTGGTATAAAAAACCTTAAAACCAGCCTTAAGCCCTTCTTGCCGCGCTGTTTCAGAAAATCCACCCCAGGGCCAGCAGAAACTCTTCACATCATGCCCAAGCTCACGAGACAAAACCGTCTGGCTGGTTTCCATAATAGCCGCCATGCGCTCTCGAGTTTCTTTTTCCGTTTCATAGTGCCCAAGCCTGCCTCGAAAATCCTCCACAAGCTCACGCAGTTTGAGGACAGAATCCTCACAAGCAAAAAATTGCCGAGCGGCCGTATTTTCTTGAGGAACAAGCTCCACAATACGCTTGATAAGTTCGGGGGAAGGCAAAAAGGCTCGCGCCATAAGCTCTGGCTCACTGGCGAAAGCGGGCATACCAAAACAGGCTTCGCCCGTGATATTGTCAAAATGGTCGAGTCTATCGCCAGGCTGGATAAAGTTTGAAAAATGGTGATCCGTATAGACACGGGAGTGGTTCACCGAATGGCCCGCCACCGCCATGGAGCCGCTTCGCTCCATAAGGCGTGCCTCGTCCCAGTTAAAAAAGAGCGGCACCCTTGTTTTTTCACCTGTGGGTTCTTCAATGACCAGATTGTTGACAGTTATAGTTTCGGGCTCGCTCCCCCCCACCCGCTGTTCTTCTGTCATAGTGCTTCGCAAGGTTGTGCCGGTCTTGGCTAATTGTTGCTCACAATCTATTTGGGCGCTGCTAATGCGCGAACTGACAGCGAACACGACCCCTTTATGACCATATTTTTGCATAATAGGAAAGGCGTAAACATAGTTATCCAAATACCCGTCGTCAAAGGTCATGAGAAAAGATTTTTTGGGCAAAGGCTTGCCTTCAATCAAAAAGGCTTCGGCCTCTTCCAGACCAATTCCACGCCAACCGTTATCTGCTAAAGCTCGGCACTGCTCCTCAAAAATTTTGGGAGTTACCGATAAAAAGCGGGTATCGTTACTAACCAGATGATGCGTAAGAACGGGCAAACTGCCCAAAACACGCTGTTTCATTACTCTTGTCCTCTATCGTTCATGGCTTTTTATTCCATGAGCGAGGCGTAAACCTTATTCGTTTTTTCAATCATCGTCGTCACGGAAAAATTCTGTTGTGCATACTCCATGGCGGTTTTTTTCAACCCAGTAATGGCTTCTGGCGACAAAGATAAGATAAAGCGCAAGGCTTTGCGGATGGACGCCGCGTCACCCATTTTGGTGACCCAGCGACAAGAGCTGGCAGTGGTATCCAGCAGAGCGGGAAAGTCGCTGGTTAAAATGGGAAGCCCCATGGCCATCATCTCCCTACAGGCGAAGCTGCTGGCTTCATGCAGGGACAAAACAAAACCGATATCGCCTTTTTCTAAAAAAGGACGCACATCTTCCTGAAAATCCAAACACGTAAAATCGCAAACCGCTTCGGCTTCCTTCATGGTCTCGCGATACCGCGCCAACATGGCTATGCGAATGCGTTTTTTCTCGTCTTCGCCAAGACCTGCCACGGCTTCTACTAAAAACTGCCATCCCTTGTGAGGGCTCGCTCCCGCGTTGCTAATAAGGGTCAAAGAATCGTTGGGGGTAGAAAGCGGGGTTGTTCGTTGCCAGTGAGTTAAATCAATGCCGTTGGGCACCACATGAAATTTGGGATTATGGATATCTAGCCCCAAAATGCCTATATTATCACCCACAAAAATAACCGCGTCATTGAAGGAGTTAAAGCGCCAGCGTGAGATAAGGCCTTTGACAGGGAAAACATTGTGCTTGGTGAAAACCACCTTGCACCGCCGTTTGATAAAAGGTTTGATGTAAAGCATCATCCTGTTGTCAGGCGAACCATTGGTATGCACAATGTCAATATTGTATTTTTCAATGGCCTGTAAAAGCAAGCGGCTATTTTTCCAAATTTTCCCTATATCCTGAATTTTATAAGGAAATTCTATGGGAATAAGTCTTTCAAACCCTTTGGCCCGCAAGGACTGAAAAAGCTTACTGTTTTCAGCGCAAGCCACATAGGCCGTATTTTCGGGGCTATTAAGCATACTTTCAATATAGGTCGTATGCCCGCCTCCGTCCCCATAGTGGAAATTGGTGTAGAGAATATTCATGTCCAGACAGTATCAATACAGCGAGGGAATGTCTAATAATTTACTTGCAAGCCCCTTTACTGCTTAGCTGTATGAACTGTTAATACAGCATCTTGGGATATTATGACCCTTTTATCCTCGCTCCGATACCCAAAAGAACTCGCGGGCTGTCCTTAAGGCAATAGACTGGTTCCTAACAAATCCAGCGCAAGCTCTTGGCAAGCTAAGAGCAAACTCCGAGACGATTTCGCAGAAAGCGAGCGAAGAATATTTCTTGCCAAGGGAACATATGAATAGGTGTAACGCCAGTAAAATCCTCGCCCCACTGATATGGCCAACAAGTCATCGCCAACAAGTCGTCACCCAACTCTGCCCCCTGTCGTTCATTACCAATCGTTCATTCCCAGATATTCATTGCCAGCAACCCTTCAGCCAGTGGCAAATGAGCCAACTCGTCATGAGCCGAGGGGCTTTGCGACTATGCTTGACTATGCCCGACACTGCCTCACCCCAAGCACGCTTTCTAAGACCTTGTTCCAAATGAATTAAGACATTGCCTCAGAACATTTTGTAGACAAAAAAAATAATATCTGTCATTGTTTTGAATTGGACATAGGTGGGAATTCTGGAAACTGGCGAGAGCAATTGCTCAATCATTGCCTCAAACCGTTAGTTCCATGTCTGCGTTTTCTTTTTTAATACTAGTAAGGCGCCTTCATCACCAGGTCGCTCCTTGCCCATGCCCGCATTGGACTTTTCTCGTTGCAACGCAACTTCTGTATATAGGCACGTTTCACAAGTAAGGAGATAATTCGTGTTTAGCTCCGCCAGCTCCCGCTTTACCATCCTTATGGCGTTTATTCTTTTCTTTTTTTGCCCGACACCCGCTTGGGCTGTAGAAACCTTTATCGATGGTTCTAAAATTTCACTTCTTTGGGGAATTCCCTTTGTGGGTCTTCTTCTTTCCATAGCCCTCTGGCCTCTGATAAACTCTCTTTTTTGGGAAGAACACTACGGCAAGATAACCTTTTTTTGGAGCGCCCTCTTCATCATCGCGCTCTTTATACGGTTTGGCCTGCACGCCACCATGCAAGAGCTTTTTAGCACCATTTTCACCACCTATCTCCCCTTTGTGCTTCTGCTTGTGGCCCTTTACACGGTTACAGGCGGTATTCACCTCAAAGGCGAGCTCATGGGAACCCCCCTTGTCAACACCGCCATTTTGTTTTTGGGCACGGCCCTCGCCAGTTGGGTTGGCACAACTGGGGCTTCCATGCTTTTCATAAGACCCCTCTTACGCGCCAACATATACCGCCGCTACCGTGTTCATTCGGTTATCTTTTTCATCATCTTGGTGGCCAATATAGGCGGCAGTCTTACTCCCCTTGGCGACCCCCCCATTTTCCTCGGTTTTTTGGCTGGCATTGATTTTTTCTGGACCACCACCCACCTCTTTGGGCCTCTGGTGTTCTTATGCACCATCCTCCTCATCGCCCACTACATTGTGGACACCATTCTTTATCGCAAAGAAGAAAAGATTATTCCCGTTGATCCCCCAAGCACTCGAACCAAACTTAGCCTTGAAGGTTGGCAGGTAAACCTCCCGTTGCTGTTTTGCATTGCGGGGGCGGTTTTGCTGAGCGGAAGCTGGAAACCCGGCATTGAAATTCCCCTTTATGGCGAAGTAAGTCTAGGCTTGCAAAATATTGTCCGCGACCTTTTGCTTATCCTTATCGTTATTATATCCGGACGATTCACCAACTTTAAAATCCGCGAACGTAACTCTTTCACATGGGATCCCATGCGTGAGGTTGCCAAACTTTTCTTAGGCATCTTTGTCTGCCTTATCCCTGTTATATCCATCCTCAGCGCTGGTGAAGACGGCGATTTTGGTTTTCTCATAGACATTCTCAACCCCGGTGGTCAGCCTAATAACGCCATTTATTTTTGGGTAACGGGCATGCTCTCCACCTTCTTGGATAACGCGCCCACCTTCTTGGTCTTCTTTAATATCGCGGGGGGCGACCCTGAAGTTCTTATGACGGTTATGTCAAAAACCCTTCTGGCGGTCACCTGCGGAACGGTATTCATGGGCGCCAACACCTATATATCAAACGCTCCAAACCTCATGGTGCGCTCGTTGGCAGAAAACCTCGGTGTGAGAATGCCCAGCTTCTTCACCTACATGGCAATTATTATGGCGATTCTCTTCCCCCTCTATGCTGTATTTACAGTAATATGGCTGGTATAGCGCCCAACTTTTTACCATTACAAGCTGATATATTCGCTACAACAAAAGGAACATAGTATGGTTATCAAAAAAGGATATGAGCTCGTAGTAACAATCGTTAACAAGGGCTGGAGCAGCACCGTAATCGAAGCCTCGCAAGAGGCAGGAGCGAGAGGCGCCACTGTTCTCAAAGGGCGGGGAAGCGGTTTAAAAGTAGCCGCCCTCTTCGGCATTCCCATCGAGCCTGAAAAAGACATTATTCTTTGCGCTGTGCCAGAAGAAATCAGCGAAGAAGTCGTCCTGTCTATTTCCCACTCCGCTGCTTTGGTCAAAGCTGGAACGGGAATCTCCTTCATTCTGCCCATAAAAGGTATCGTGGGCGTTTTTGAAGACAATAAAAACGATTAAGCATTCTCTTCGATTATCAGGCCTGTGCTACATAGCGCCCTACGCCCCATAACACCCTATGACGGACAGCCCATACTAGGCTCATCTTCTTCCGTCATAGGGTGACGGTTTTGAGCGCCAGTATCCCCCATCCTCGCGTCACATCACTGTATAATTCCAACTACCCCTTCTTCAATTCCCCCTCAATTCGCCTCAATGCCCCTAGAAACACCTGTCCGTGTTCAAAATATGCCCATTGGCTAGCGCAATCCTCAAAAGCGCCTTCTCCTTCAATTCCCCACCACGACATGGCAAAACCTATTTGGTCGCTTTTTCGACAAAAAGCGGTTGACCTCACACAGTAACTCCCGTACATATACTGCCATTAACGGACTGGCTTCCTCAAAAACGATTAAACCATAGCGGCCCAATATGAATTGCATTTTCCACCCTGCTAAAAAACCATCACAAATTCAGTTTTGCACGCTATCTGTTCTTACGCCTTCCCCCCTGTCTTCCCCCTCCCACTCACCCAGTTTTTTGGGGAATTTCCTACCCCAAGCGTTCCCCCATTCTTCTCAGTTATCCAATCTCCGCCCCCCCTCATGCCCATTTAAGTGCAATTTTTCTCGTTTTTCAGCCCCTCCACGTAACCATTCCTACCATTTACAAGGAGGCTTCCCCCCGCCAACGGCTTTGCCTTAGACGCTGTCACAGGTTTAGATTTTTGATAACTAGTAAAAAAGACTATCACTGTATATAGATGCAAGGAGCAACATAGCTATGGATGCATTTCTTAGTTCCCCCTTTTTTGAAAAACTTATGCAATACGCTGTTGACGCCAACAGTTTTCTCTGGGGACCCTACTGCCTAATCTCCCTACTGTGCCTCACGGGCCTCTGGTTTACCTTTATTTTGCGCGGTGTTCAGGTAGCGAAATTTGCCACTTCCTTCAAACGTCTTTTTGGCAATTTTTCCCTCTTTGGGGACGCCGCCGGCAAAGACGGTATGAGCTCTTTCCAGGCCGTAGCCACTGCCATTGCCGCCCAAGTCGGCACAGGTAACCTCGTTGGCGCCATGACCGCTCTCATCGCTGGTGGGCCCGGCGCCATCTTCTGGATGTGGATAGCCGCCTTCTTCGGCATGGCGACCATCTTTGCCGAAGCCTGCCTTGCCCAGCTCTATAAAACCACCGACGAAAAAGGTCAGGTTGTGGGCGGACCCGCCTACTATATTTCCAAAGGTCTTGGCAATACGATTTTCTCACGCTTCCTAGCGGGTTTTTTCGCCATCGCCATTATTCTCGCCCTTGGTTTCATGGGTAACATGGTTCAAGCCAACTCCATTAGCGACGCTTTCCACGGCGCCTTTGGCATCGACCCCGTCATCGTGGGCATTGTTCTTGCCCTCATCGCCGGCCTTATTTTCATTGGCGGCATTAAGCGCATTGCCTCCGTTACCGAAAAAATAGTTCCTTCCATGGCGGTTCTGTATATTGTTGTTGGCCTCGCCGTTATTTTTAAAAACTACGACCATATTCCCCTTGTCTTTAAAACCATTGTGGAATGCGCCTTTAACCCCGAAGCAGCATGGGGCGGCGCGCTGGGTATCAGCATCGCCAAAGCCGCTCGTTACGGTATCGCCCGCGGTCTGTTCTCCAACGAAGCCGGTATGGGTTCTACCCCTCACGCCCACGCCGTTGCCAAGGTAAAACACCCCGTTGAGCAGGGCATGATGGGTATAGCCTCTGTTTTCATCGATACCTTCATCATCTTGAACATTTCCGTGTTCACGGTACTGTCCGCCGACGTTATCGCTTTCGCCAACGGCGAAGCTACCCTCAAGGGCATTTCCCTTGTTCAGGCCGCTTTCTCCGATGCTCTTCTTGGCAGTTTGGGCTATACCTTTATCGCCATCTGCCTCTTGTTCTTCGCTTTTTCCACCATCATCGGCTGGTACTACTTCGCGGAAACCAACATTCGCTATCTCTTTGGCACGAAAATGCTCCGCCCCTTCCAGATTCTCGTCATGGTCTTCATCTTTCTTGGAAGTACCCTGAAAATTGAACTGGTCTGGGAACTGGCGGACTTTTTTAACGGCATCATGGTTATCCCCAACCTCATCGCCCTTTTGTTCTTAAGTAAAAAGGTTATCCAACTCCTTGACGAATATAACCGTGGGATTCCATACGACCCCAAAAACTACCACATTGACTAGCTCACCCTCTTCGTCCTCAATGAAAACCACCCGCATGCGGGTGGTTTTCATTGAGTCCATAGCCCTCGCAGGAGGGCGTTACCTCTTCCCGTTGTTGAGCAAAATCATTTTATCCCTCTACTCCAGCTTCTACCCCAGCCCCCATTCCCCTGCTGATACTTCTGCAATCACTTGGTCTACCCTTTAGCCATCTATCGCATATGGGTTACGTATTGATCCTCAAACGGCCCCTACCCTCAACTGGCTAATACCCTAAAACTAAAGAAGGTCTGCCCATTTGGCAAACCCTCGTTACTCCAAAAGGAGCGACAATGCTTTTAACCCTGCTTCCCCAAGACTTCTCTGTTTGTAAACTTCCTCTAAACAGCCCCGTTAACCTTGCTCAAGAATTTGTTTTTGTGGCCAGAACCGATACTGAATTGTCCTTGGTCTGCGAAACAGCGGCAGTTCCGCCCACGGCCCTCCAGGCTAAACATCACTGGAAAGGCTTAAGATTGTCTGGCGAACTTGATTTTTCTCTGGTCGGAATCCTTGCCAATATCAGCGGATTACTCGCGCAGCACCACATTTCAATCTTCGCCGTTTCCACCTATCTAACCGACTATATCTTTGTTCAAGAAAGCACCTTAAAAAAAACCATACAGGTGCTTTGCGACAACGGGCATAGCGTTGAAAGGCTTGAGCCTTAAGGCCTCTGAGGCGCCTTACTCGAGCGAGAGCTCAAAAACAGGGGTGGTTAACTCGTGACGATATCACCAAGCATGCACAGCCAAAGCACACCATGCCCGCAAAGGGCCGCAAAAATCGCGGCAGAAGCCATGTCTTTACCATATTTCACATGAATATTTTGCTCTTTGGTTATCAGATCAAAGGCCTCTTCAATGGCGGAATTAACCAGCTCAAAGGCCATGACTAGCAACCATGAAAAAATAAGGCTCGCCGTCCAGCCAAATCCGGGTCGAATAATAAACAACAAAATCAGTATCACAGGAAAAAGAAGTACCTCATGCCGAAAGGCCTGTTCTGCTTGCCAAGCTCGCTTTAAACCAGCCAAAGAGTACTTGGTCGCGCCTATGAGGTGATGAACATTTATCAGCATATCTCCCCCTTTATAAATGGATAAGAACCTTCTCGCTTCATACCATTAGACCCTTCATAACCGCAAGCGGAGCCCAGCTTTACCTCAAGGCCCCTTCGTCAATAGCTGACCTAATTCCCATGTCCTCACCATTACATGATACCTCGGTTTCTCAAATTCACCTGATCTGCATAACACCATGCAAAAAGGGAAGGTTACCCTTCCCTTTTTTACAGGCGGAACATGTCCTTTTGTAAAAACATCAAAGGCTATTTCTCGTCTTTCTGGTGTCCATAAAGACCGCCAAGCACAGCTCCCGCCGCGCCGCCGATAACGGCGCCCATGGTGCCGGAACCACCGGTTAAAGCGCCTATACCAAGCCCCGCCCCAGCGCCTATGGCTCCGCCAGAAACAGCGGCCTGCTGGGATTTAGACATATTGGTACAGGCTGGGGCCATGAGTAAACTCATACCTAAAAGCACTATGACAACACTTTTTTTCATATTATCCTCCAAAGGAAAAAACAACACTACAGCTTATGCTTAATGACGCTATAGCGATCGGAAGCGGCTTTTTTCTCTGTCTTGCTCAATTGAGGTGAAACATAAATTTTCCCGATGACTTCCAAAACGGATTCATCCATGGCACCGGGGTTGGCAGTAATATAATCGCTAACGGACTTTATTAACTGAGGAAGGCTCACACCCTTAAGACCCTTTACCCACATGCCGGTTGTGCTTTGAGCAACGCTTAATCCGGGTTCGCCCTGCCAAGCACGCTCGATATCAACCATGGACATGAACCCGATGAGAAAAGCTGCCCGCTCATTCTCCGTAGAGTCCTGCCAGGTTTTCAATGTTACAACAGGCGCGGCGATGTCATAGGTCGGTTGAGCCATGGCGCTCAAAGACATGCCAAACACAAGAACCATAACTCCAGCCAAACAGGAAACGCGGCGAAAAACTTTTTGCATACAATGCCTCCTTCAAAAACATAGTTCAATGTCGTGTTTGCATAATATAGAATAGATGTTCTTTTGTAAAATAGCGCTTCCAGAATAATTTCTGAAAACCATACAAAGGTCAATATACAGGTCAAAAAAAAGCGGCTTTCGCCGCTCCCTCATTAGATATCAAGTTTACATTGCTTTTGCAAAAACCTCATGATTTTTCCTGTTATTTTCCCCGGGGGGCGTCTTTCCCACTCAGCCAACATCCAATTGTAATAACTTGTTATAACCGCCATTCTATTCTCAGTAGAATACATGGGATGCTGGGCTTTATTTATCACGCTTAGCTGCTGTAACCGCTCTGGGTTATTAATCATTTCAACAATTTTAAAAGCGATTTCATCAATGTCTTTGGGGTTAAAAATACAATCACCCGGCAAGAGTTCAGGAATACCACCGACAGAACTGCCAATGACGGGAATCCCCATGCACATGGCTTCTAAGATAACGTTGGGCTGGGACTCAATAAAGCGGGAAGCGAAAATAAGCAGGCTCATCAATTGCAGGTAATCGGCGACAAGCTGAGTACGGGGAATGAGACGACAATAGTCCTCGATGCCCAATTCCTTTGGGACATGGGCGATTTTTTCAGGCCGAACACCTACAATAATAAGGGTAGATGGGGGCAAGGATTCGCGCGCCTTGGCGTAAGCTCTGATAAGTTCTTCAGCCCCTTTGGCAACTTTGTGGTGGGCGATATTTCCAAGGATAATATGCTCGTCAGGAATTTCCAGCTCTTTGCGCATGGTGGCGACATCGCGCGTTGTTTGCAAGCGTTCAGGGGGTATGGCGTTATCCACCACCCCACATCGCTTTTTACGCCATAACAGGGGCAAGGTGCGCCCCGCCGCCAAAGAATTTACCATATAATAACGAATGCCGGGTAAAAGGTAAGGGAGTGGATTTCCCGGTCTTCTGGTAACGCCGCGATGGATGGTACACACCACGGGTAAACCCTGTAACCGCCATAATGTGCCGAGATATCCCGCTATTTTAATGCCCCCGTTGTGAAAAGCGTGCAAAACAACCTTTTCACCCGGTTCCATAAGTTTTTTGAGCTCTAAGTTAAGCCCCTTTAACGACTTGCCTAATCCAACGCAGGTCAACCCCATCTCCTGGGCGATGGCGTGGGTCTCATTACCTAACCAACAGACAAAGTAAACTTTTTTACCCATATCTTGCAAGGCTTTGCCCAAATAAAGAGCCTGCCTTGCGCCGCCGCTTACACTGGCGGCTGTCGTCAAAATAATTACTGTCATGGCGGGAGAATCCTTTACTAGACGTTTATCCAAAGGGGAAAAGCAAGATGAATAAATATTTGTCCCAAATGCCACAAAGGCCTTGAACTGTCCAGCCAGAGTAGAGAAAAAAAAACGACTGGCACAGGCTTGGAGGTTTCTTGGGGCATCTTTGAAGGCCTTGCAATATCGTAAACGACGGCCTTAAAGACCACACCAGCGCAAAAAGCTAATGTCCGCGACAAAAGACAGCGAATGAGCGGAAACATAATAACAATCAAGGGAAGAATTGCCCAGTGGAAAGGAAGAGGACGATTGCCACATCTTCCCTCACGATGCTATAGTCATCATAGAGCCACAAGCATAACAGGCAATATACATGCTCTGCGTTACTCATAAAGGACTTTCACATCCGAGTTGAGCGTTAGCATCTCCCCTAAAAACCATCACCAACTTCATCCAAAGGATACCTCCATGCCAAAGGATACCCCCCTATCATATGATTTTGATGAGATTCACTTTCGTAAAAACACCTCCTCCCTCAAGTGGAACCCCGACTTTTACAGCCAACGTTTCCATGGTCATACTGACCTCTTGCCCTTGTGGGTCGCCGATATGGATTTTAAGGTTTCGCACGCCATTATTGAGCGCCTGCAACGCCTTACGGAAGACGGTATTTTTGGGTACAGCGCCTTTGATGATGAATACTACGAAGCCATTATCTCATGGGAAAACCGCCGCCATGGGCTTTGTTTTGACAAAGAGCATATTTGCAACGTGCCAAGCATTGTCCCTGCTCTGAGCTTCATTGTTCAGGCCTCCACAAGGGAAGGCGACGCCGTCATTATCCAGCCACCGGTCTATCCACCCTTTCACAGCATTGTCAGTGAAAATAATAGAACCCTCGTCACCTCGCCCCTACTTGAACGCTCGCCCGGCTATTTCGTTATGGACTATGAAGATTTTGAAAGGAAAGTCCAAAAAAACAAAGTTCGCCTGTTTCTTTTGTGTAACCCCCACAACCCCGGCGGAAGGGTCTGGACAAAGGACGAGCTGGAAAAAATAGTCGCTATCTGCACCCGCCATGATGTTCTCATTGTCGCTGATGAAATCCACTGCGACCTGACCTTTTTCAACCATCCCTACACCTCCCTCATGAGCCTCGCCCCCCAAGTGGCGCAAAACTGCATTGTCTGCAAATCGGCCTCAAAAACCTTTAATCTGGCAGGAATTAACCTTGCCCATCTCGTTATTCAAAACGAACACTGGCGACAGCGGGTGGAAGGGTTTATGAGGCGCAACTCCCTGAACACCTTCAATATCTTCGCTCCGGAAATGGTGAAAGGAGCCTACCTTGAAAGCGATGACTGGTATGACCAGATGCGCGTTTATATTGAAGAGAATATACGCTTTAGCGCAAGCTATATTAACGAGCACATCCCCAAGCTCTCCATGCTCGAACAAGAAAGCACCTATCTTGGTTTTATCGACGCCCGAGGGCTCAATCTTTCTCACCGCGAACTGGAAAAATTCTGCGAGGAAAAAGCCAAGGTCGCCCTTAACTATGGACACTGGTTTGGCGAAGGCGGCGAAGGTTTTTTACGCATAAACCTCGCTTGCCCCCAAAGTCTCATTAAAGAGGGTCTAGATAGGCTGAAAAACGCCATAATCGCAGGGTAGGAGAACAAGGGCCGAAACGTTCAGATACACCATTGGCTGGAAATAACCACCCATGCCCTCGCCCATAGCGCGCCGCAATCCCACCTTTCTGCCTCAATGAGCTGGATGAAGGCCAGCGCCATCTAGATATACACTCGCAATCCCTGCTACGTTCGGAACATGGGGTTGCGGGCTTGTCTCATGCGCATTTTTCGTGTACCAGAGTGAGCTATACACGTTCCAGACAACACGCTTGTCCAGAACGGCAAAGGAATTGTTGGAGAAAAACCCATGAGAATATTGACCTCCCTAGAAGAAGCGCGTCAGCACCTTGCCCAAGGCAGTGTAGTCACCATCGGTAACTTTGACGGCGTTCACCTTGGTCATCAAAAACTCATCGGCGAAACCGTGGCCCAAGCCAAAGCGCGTAATATCCCCTCTGTGGCCATCACCTTCATGCCCCACCCGGAACATTTCTTTTCTCCCAGTTCCGCCATGTCTTTGCTCATGACTCCCCCTGCCAAGTTCGAGGCCATCACTTCGTTGGGCGTTGATTTTATTCTGGTCTTGCCTTTCAACAAGGAACTCGCCGCCCTCACCCCCGAAGATTTCGTTCAGCTCGTGCTTGTTCAAGGCCTTGCCACGCATCATCTCGTCATTGGCTACGACTACGCCTTTGGCAAGGGACGAGCAGGCAACGCCACTGTCCTTAAGGAATTGGGCCATAAATACGGCTTTACCACCGAACAACTCAGCCCTGTCACCGTAAGCAATAAAATAGTGAGCTCCACCAGCATTCGCAACGCCATCATCGCCGAACACCTGGACGAAGCCAACAATATGCTTGGTCGCCCTTTTTTTATTGACAGTACGATTATTCACGGCAAAAAAAGAGGGAGCACGAAGCTTGGATTTCCCACAGCCAACCTCGCTCTGCCCTCTGAAACGATCTTGCCCCATTCAGGCACCTACGCTGTGAAAGTGTATTTGCAAACCCAAGACCATAAAGCCTTGCCTTTCCCCGCCACACCACCCTTGGGGGCCATTAACGGCGTAGCCAACATTGGCATGAACCCCACCTTTGGCGATGTTCCCTTAAGCGCTGAAGTCCACCTTCTTGATTTTAGCGGCAATATCTATCATACTGGTATCCGCGTATGGTTTTTGCATTTTTTACGCGAAGAAAAAAAGTTCTCTTCCATCCCCGCCCTTATTAAACAAATTAAAAACGATATTTCGACCGCACAACACTATTTTTAGCCAATGGCGCTCTGTAAGCAGGCGCTTATACAGAGGACCCCATGCAAACACAATCCTTTTTCACATACCGTTTTGGCCTCGGTAGCGGTCTATGCCTGAGCCTGCTGCTCGGTCTATCGCTCTTTGTGTTGCCTTGTTTATCTTCAGACTCTTTCACGGCTCATGCCCAAAGCCCAAAGTCCCAACAAGCCAGCCCTCTTATGAGTTTTGATGAACTCCAGCGCGGCATCGACACCAGCGATTATGATCGGTTTAGCGCCATCATTGACGTTCCCTCCCTTGTTAGTAGCTCGGTGGCCCAAGGATTATCAGAATTCAAAAAAGCAGCGAATGATGGGGATTTCGGTGATATAGACATGACCGTCGCCTTGTTGCTCAACGCCTTAGACACGGGTGGCGACCAAAACGCCACTACGACCAAATTCATAGCCCGCGAGGCCGAAATGCTTTTAGCTGCCGCCGTGCGGGGGGGCTACCTTGCCGGAAAGCCCGATGCAACCAAAGCGGGCAACGCGGGACTTTTCAAAAAAGCTCTCAAGCAGTTGGGGAAAGGGCACAAGAAAATAGTGCCTCTCAATATTTTAGAACAATCCGGCTCAACAGCTTTAGTCAAAGCTCTCTATACCGACACTCGCAATCACCGCATTCCCCTCACCCTTAAAATGGAACAAGAAGACGCTGTTTGGCGCATTAAAGAAGTCACCAACATTAAAGAAATTATCACGCTGGCCGCGCCACGCTAGATTGGGGGAAAAGGGATGCGTTTGTTTCTTTCCAGCCTCTTTATGGCGTTTATTATGAGCGCCCTTTCATCCCTTATGCCTCTATTGCCCCTATCGCCTAATCCTTCGCCTTCTTCATCTGCTACCTTGCCCTCTTTCCTTGGTGCCAAAGCAGTCAAGGTAAGCCAAGTAACCTTAGGGGTCAAAGTCGCTCAAGCGGGCCAAGTTGCTCAAGTGACTGTTGGGACTGCTGGGACTGGCGCGACCAAAGAGAATGAGAAGACTGGGGGGACTGGAGCCGTAAAATACAATGAAGCAATGCTGATAGCGCAAGCTCCTCCCCCTTCCTTAACACCCCAAACATCCCTGCCTTCCCAAACCGGTCAACGTGGTCAACCCAATCAGGCCAATCAGGCTCCTTTAACACCCTTGTCACCTCAAACACCCCCTCCAAACAAACGAACCTCGAGCATTGCTCAAAACACAGCAAAACGCTTCGGGGGCCAGACCATAACCCTACTAACCATTGAGCCCAAGAACGGTCAGACAACCGCTTTTTACCGCTTGTTGCCCGATTTCCTCCAGGCTATTTCGCCAGATTCTCTCGTCCTTGAGTCTATGCCCGGCCTTGGTGGAGCTAAAGCTTGGCACACCTTGCAACGACGCCGTGTGGACGGTTCGCAGATGTCGGCTGTCACCTTCCCCGCTTTTTTGCTCAAGCCCTTGGCCAAAGAACACTATTTTACTCAAAAACTCACGACCCCCATCTGCATCCTCGCCAGCGCCCCCATGGGTTTATGGGTCACTGACACAAGCCCCATCCACGATATCCCTACTCTCCTCGACGCCATACAAGCTAACGGCAACAACACTTATCTGGCTGGCGTAGGGAGTTTTACCACTCACCACATGGCGAACCTGCTCTTTAATCAGGCCGCTGGCGTAACCACGGATTATCTGCCTTACTTAGGAAGCGCCGAAAGTTCTTATGCCGTTCAAGAGGGCCAAGCCCTCGCCACTTGGGCCAGCGCCACCCACCACAGCGCCATGCCCGGCATGCGTCTCATTGGGGTCGCCAGTATTGAGCGAAGCCATATTTATCCGACGACCCCTACCTTTAATGAAAGTGGTATTATTATGGCTATCAGCGAGCAGTATGGGCTGGCCCTGCCTGCCAAAAGCCCTGAAGACACCAAACAGGTGGCTTCTGATCTTTTTATTCAAATGGCCACCAACGAGGCCTTTGTCACAAAAGCTCACACCATGGGCTATTCCATCACCCCCGCTGGGTATCAAGACATGGAAAAACTCATTGAACAGCAAAACGAAACCCTGAAAAAATTTTTAGAACATTTTCTGTTTATGAGCTTTTAATTTTATAAGGAATAGTATAGACTCAACTAATAATAAGAATCATTCTTAATCCATTTAAGGAGAAATATATGAAAGAAAGAACAGGAATTATCACATTTGCCGGAAACGCTATGACCCTTCTTGGAGAAGGTGTGAGCGTTGGTCAAAAAGCTCCCGACTTCACTGTCCTTACCACAAACCTCGAAAAGCGCTCTTTATCCGACTATAAAGGTAAGGTCGTGGCTATTTACGCCGCCCCTTCCCTTGATACCGGCATCTGCGATATGCAAACCCGCTGGTTTAACGAAGAAGCGGCGAAGCTTGGCGATGATGTTCAGGTATTAGCCATTTCTTGCGACCTGCCCTTTGCTCAGGGAAGATGGTGCGGCGCTGCCAATATCCATAATGTTGTTACCCTTTCAGACCACTACGATGTTTCCTTCGGTCTGAACTACGGCGTCCTTATTAAAGAACTTCGCCTCCTCACCCGTTCTATGTTCATCATCGACAAAGCGGGCATTATCACCTACACCCAAATTGTTCCTGAAGTGACCACAGAGCTTGAAATCGACGCCCCCATTGAGGCCATTAAAAAAGCGTTGTAAGTGGCGCTTCTATCCCATCATAAAAAAGGCTCCCCATGGAGCCTTTTTTACGTGTCCCCGCCCAACCTTCTTACTCAGCAACCTGCCCAATCTCCTTGTCCAACTCCCCTGTCCAGATTTCCTGCCCAGCGCCATAAGAAACAGCATCGACCAAACCAGTCATACTCGTCTTTTCCCCTTATCCTTAGCCTCAATCTTTTACCCAAAGTTTTCCTCACCCTTTCTCTGCCCCTCCCCTCACCCCTTCAAAGGCGACGTACCACAAAGGCATCCTAAAACAGTCCCAAAGCCTGCCCACCATTCCCTCAAAGAATATTCTAAAAGCAATTTTTACGACGAAGTAAGAGCTCAATACATACGATTACCTACAGGCCAGTGCGATTACCAGATTTCACCTTGCGGCACTAGGAAATCTTTGTTCAATAACCATAAAAAGCCCTTGACATAAGCGAGAAAATAAGAGATTCCTGTGGGAAATAGTGGGAAATTGTGGTAAAGAACAGCCAAGACGCTCCATATTTAACAGGAAAACGTCTATTTACCTCTGTGTTTGTAAGCTATTCACCACAACCACCAAACTGTAAAAGAACCGAAAGAGGAAACGCCGTGTTTTTCAGAGGAAGAAGCCAACGCACCCCCGACCCCAAGGGCCGCTTGATGTTGCCCACGGATTTTAGGGATATTATCCGCTCTCATGACGAGGACGGCAAGGTTGTGCTGACCACCTATGATGGCTGTATTGTCGGTTTCCCCCTCCCCGAATGGGAAGAATTTGAACAAAAGATTATCAGTTTGCGCAACCCCGTGCGCACCGTGCGAGATTTTAGGCGTTTAGTATTAGGCGGCGCGGAAGTCATGACCCTCGACGCTCAAGGAAGGGTTCGCCTTTCAAAGGAACATATGCAATACGCCGGCATAGAAAAAGAGGTTTTCATCGTTGGACAGGGCCCACGGTTTGAAATTTGGTCGCCCCAAAAGCTTGAGCCTGTTCTTGAACAAAACTTTGATCAGGTGGCGGAAGCCATTGGAGACGCGGGAGTTGACTTTGGATTCTAGCAACACCCGTTCGGCTGAAGAGCGCCATATTCCTGTTCTGAAAGAAGCCGTACTGTCCTTTTTTAATCCTCGGTCAGGGCAAACCTATCTCGATGGAACCCTTGGCATGGGTGGACACGCCGAAGGCTTGCTTACTAAAGCCAAAGACAATGGTCAAAGCGTTACCCTCATCGGCCTAGACAGAGACAGACAGGCCCTTGAACTCGCGAGCCAGCGCTTAGCCGCCTTCGCCCCTGCCCTCGTTACCGCTCACAGTACCTTTGCTCATTTTGAAGATGTTTTGGCGGACAAGGGCATTGAACACATCGACGGAGCGCTCATCGACATTGGCGTCTCATCCTTGCAGATAGACGAAGCCGAGCGGGGTTTCAGTTTTGCCCATGACGGCCCCCTTGATATGCGCATGGACCAGACCAGCGGGCAGTCAGCCGCGACTTTGGTTAACAAGCTTTCAGTCGTTCAGCTCAAAGAACTTATCAGCACCCTCGGCGAAGAGCCCATGGCGGGTAAAATCGCCCGCGCCATAGACGACGCAAGGGCAGCCAGGAGCATTGAAACGACCCTGGAATTAGCCGCCATCGTTGAACAGGCCTACCCTGCTAAATGGCGCGCCAAGGCCCGCAACCACCCAGCGACCAGAACCTTTCAAGCCTTGCGCATGGCTGTTAATGGCGAGCTTGATGAACTGCGCGGGTTTTTAGAGCGTATCATCCCTCGTTTGTCACCGGGTGCAAGGGTAGGGGTTATTACCTTTCACTCTCTGGAAGACAGAATTGTAAAACATTTCTTTAGGGATCAAGCCATGGGTTGCCGTTGTCCACGCCATATTCCTGTTTGCATTTGCCATAACACACCGAAAATAAGCGTGCTGACCAAAAAACCCATTATCGCGACGGATGATGAAATTCGCCAAAACCCCAGAGCCAGCAGCGCCAAGCTCAGGGTGGCAGAAAAACTGCCTTAGGGGGCGTAATGTCTCAGACAACAGAAGAAACACCCACCACGGGGAATCAATTTGTTCTCCCCATTATTCTGGCGGTGCTAGGGGCCATCACCCTTGGTCTTGCCCTCACTTGGGTGAACACTCAGCGCACCAAGCTTTCGTATACGGACAGCTTACAAAACGAAGTAAAGAGCAAGCAGGACTTACACAACAACCTGCTTTTTGAGCGAGAAAACCTGCTTTCCCCCAAAGCCCTTGGGGAAATTGCGGAAAAGCTCCAGTTATATACCTCTAAACCCGGGCAGGTTCGCCGAATGGACCTCGCCCCCAAGACTGAATCAGCTAATGAAGGCACCCGCTAATGTATAAAAAGAAACGAGTATCCGGTCTTCCCAGCCGACGCCCCAGCAGTGTAAAGCGCGCTTCCTCTACAAAGCGCACCAGCACAGTCACTCGGCGCCAGCCCACAAGATCCAACCAACGCAAAGAAACCAAAAGTTCCTCAGGAGCCGACTGGTCACGCTTTCGCATTTGGGGAGTCGCCGTTTTCTTTACGCTTGTTTGGGGAGCCCTGCTTGGCAGAGCCTATTATGTTCAGATAGTGAAAGGCCCCGACCTCGCCTTGCGAGGAGAGCGTCAACACACCGCCTTTGAAACCGTGGCAGGCACCCGTGGCACCATTATGGATAGAAACGGCTACATCCTTGCCCATACAGTAGACGCGCCTTCCATCGCTGTTAACAGCGTTCAGGTGCGCAACCCCCGCGAAACAGCCGACACCCTTGCCAAAATTCTCCGTTTATCCCCTGAAAAGGTTTACAATATCGTCAGTTCCGGCAAACGCTTCGCTTATATCGCCCGTAAGGTCGATTACCGTGTGGCCCAAGAGGTGAAAGAGGCCCGCTTGCGTGGCATTAGCCTTGTTTCAGATACGGAGCGGGTCTACCCTTACAACAACCTTGCTGGTCAACTCATTGGCTTTGTGGGCATGGACGGCACAGGCCTTGAGGGGTTGGAAAAATCCCTTGATGAAACCTTGCGCGGACAAGAAGTCAAATTTTCCGTTCAGCGAGACGCCGCGGGCAGGCGCTTGCGCCACAACCGCCCTTCGGAGCAAGATTTGCGCGGACGTGATGTCAGCCTGACCATAGACGCCAATATCCAGTTTTTTGCCGAACAAAGCCTTCGGGAGCATGTTGATAAATTCGACGCTAAATGGGGCGGTTGCATTGTGGTCGATGTGCCCTCAGGCGATATTTTAGCTTGGGCCCAATACCCTTTCTTCGATCCTAATAATTTTAATAAATATACCCTTGACCAGCGCCGCAATAAGCTCTCCATGGACGCCTTGGAACAAGGCTCGACCATAAAATCTTTCGTCATTGCCGCCGCCCTTGAAGAGAACCTCGCCACTGCCGATGAACAGATTAATTGCCAAAAAGGCCGTTGGAAGGTGGGCAAACATATTATTCACGACACCAAACCCTACGATTTTTTACCCGTCCGAAAAATTCTCCACGCTTCCAGCAACATTGGCGTGGCGAAAATCGGGCAAAAACTTGGAAGCGAAACCTACCACGATTATCTTTCTCGCCTTGGCTTTGGACAAAGAACTGGGTTGCCCCTGGCTGGCGAAGCCAAAGGGATTTTGCACCCTGTTAAACGCTGGCAAGAAATTGACCTGGTAACGGCATCCTTCGGACAAAGCTTTTCAGCCACCATTGTGCAAATGGCGCAAGCCTATCATGTTCTCGCCAATGACGGTGTTAAGGTTCCCCTTCGCCTTCTGCGTGACAATGAAGAATCTTTCATGACCATGCCTGAAGAGCGTATCTATTCCACCCAAACCATGAATGAAATTCGCTCTATGCTTCGTGAAGTGGTTGAAGAAGGCGGAACAGGTAAACGCGCGCGCATACCCGGCCTTGTGGTAGGCGGGAAAACGGGCACAGCCCAGAAAGCAAAACGCGGCGGAGGCTATGGCTCAGGTCGTGTGGGCTCTTTTGTAGGCATGCTCCCCATCGAAGACCCCCAATATCTTATTGTCGTCCTGATGGATGAACCCAAAGCCGTTCAATACGGCGGCATCATCGCGACCCCAGTTTTTAAGCACGTGGCTCTTAACACCATGGCCTACCGCGGGCAATTGCCTGACAGCGACGACCCCGTTGTCCGTCAGCTCTCGGAAAAAGTGAATGCCCAATCCCCTGAAAATCTTCTGGTAACTGCCCAAACCAACCAAACCGCTCTACAGCCAAAAAATGATAAAGTTCCGCAAGTTATTGGCTTTGGGGTTCAAAAGGCCGTTGAGGCCCTTGTTATCCAAGGTGTTGTGCCCAATATTGTGGGCAACGGGCCCTATGTTGTAAAACAATCGCCAGAAGCCGGCAGCCTGTGGGCAGAAGACCGTCAATGCACCATCTGGATGGGAGAAAACATATGACCCAGCTTCGGTCTGCCTCTCTTCCTCTCCACGAACTCGTGGTTCGCGTGAAAAACGAAAAGATTCCCGTGGCTTCCCACTCAGGAAAAGTCAGCGAAGGCGGTATTTTTGTCGTCCTTCCGGCGGCTGTCCCCCAAAGGGATATGGCGACCACCCCGGGAGGTGAGCAATATCTTGGGCAGGTAGCCGAGCAAAAACCCGCCTTCATAGTGGTTGAAGAGCGCCTTGTCCCCCTAGTTGAAAAAAGTGTTCCAGGAGCGAGCGTGGTTTCTTGCGTCTCCAGCCGCGAAGCCTTGGGCCAATTGGCCCAAGCTTACTATGACACCGATCAAAAATGCCCTGTCATTCTCGGCATTACCGGAACCAACGGAAAAACCACCGAAGCCTATATTTTAGAACATATTTTTGCGAACCTCGGAAAAGCTGTGGGCATCCTCGGCACCGTTGAATACCGCTGGCCCGGCTACCATAAAGCCTCAGACCTGACCACGCCTGGCTGTCTTGAGCTTCATGCGCTTTTTGCTGAAATGGCAAAGGCCAAAACCGACATCGCCTTCATGGAAGTTTCTTCCCACGCCATCGACCAGCAACGGGTGGCGG
>CAZYJQ010000019.1:0-31182 GCA_964647835.1 uncultured Desulfovibrio sp.
CCTGCGAAGGCATGATTTCCCACGTTGAGCTTTTTAACCTGAAAAACTATACCGCTGGGAAAATGCCCGATATGCCGGACGTCAGCCAGCTCGTGACCGCCATTAACGAGGGAAGCACCATTGCCCTCAAACGCCTTATTCGTAACATCATCAACGAATATAACTGTGACGAATCTCCCGAAAAAACGGTTCGGTGCAAAATATTTTCCGATATATTGCGCGATATCTCCCGTTTGCAGGGACTCTATAAAAAGACCCCCCTTAAAACCCGCATCGGCAGTGACTCCACAAGCCGTTCTGAAAAAATTCACGGCATGGGCTTTGTTTTTCCTGAGTCCCTTCCCCTACGGGCCAAAAAAGAAATCAAACGCAACCCTGATCATAACCAACCCATCCCCCTGGCGCAAAAAATTATGTTTCAGGTGACCTATCTCCCTAGACGTTACCCTAAGCTTGGGCCCGCCATTACAAGCCTCATCCAAAAACTCCCAGGGTGCAAATCCTACGGCACTGAGAAAAAAACCGCCTGGGTGCTTGATTATCGCTCAGCTCAATACAGCGAAAAGGGCAATATCACCACCATGGGAGCCTTTGAACTGGATAAAAGCACTGAATTTAACATGGTTCCCGCCAATGAAGCCAAGAAGAAAATCAGTGTTAAATACATGAACACCACCGTCAAAAACATCCTCAAGGTCTTGTTTGGGTTTGCCCTAACGGTAGGCACCTTCCAAATCACGCAAGACTGGTGGTTCCTCATGTGGTTCGGACCTTTCATCTGGTTTGGAATTACGGGTTTTCGTAATATTATCCAAGCCTCCCTTGGCGGCGGCGGGCTACGCCGAACCCCGCTTTTACGCTGGAACGACTACTTAAGCTGGTCGAGGTTATGCGACTCCTTGCTCTATACCGGTATATCCGTGCCCCTTCTTGAACTTGGCGTTCGCTGGTTTCTTTTAGAACAAACCCTTAACCTGACCCCAACTTCTCACCCCGTGGCGGTGTTTACCATCATCGCCATGGTGAACGGCACCTATATAGCAGGGCACAACCTCTATCGGGGATTCCCCATGGAGGCCGTCATCGGTAATATCTTTCGCAGTATTCTAGCGGTTCCCATCTCGCTGGTTTACAGCGCAGGTGCCTTTGAGTTTTTCACCTTCATGGGCTGGAACATGCTTTTCTTCCAGCAAAGCGCCGCCGTCATATCAAAAATGGCCTCCGATACCGTTGCCGCCGTCATTGAAGGTTTTGCCGACAAAGTTGAATACCTCCGCATCAGACAGTGGGATTACAACGCTAACCTCCACCAGCTTTTTGATACTTTTAGCAAGCTCGAAGTTATCCTGCCCGATGAAGATGTCCTTGAGCATATCAAAAGTTCGGGGAGCTATAAGACTATCCTTACCCATGCGGACAATAAACTCGTTGATGAACTGGAAAGCACTATCATTGTTTGCGCTCTCGACTTCCTCTATTTCTGGATGTATTTGCCAAGGGGACGCAACTCTTGCATTGAACACCTGGACAAGCTGACCAAAGATGAAATGACCATTTTCATGTACTGTCAGGCCTCACTCCTGAATGTCCAACGCGTTAGCCAGCTTTTTGTAAACGGCCTTGTGGGCCCGGGTTTCCCCCCCGCTTTGTCCTTCTATTTGGCGAAATATGACGAATATCTACACGACATGGAGAAACTGACGGGCATCACCATCAGAGAACCTGACCCCCTCGTCGCCATGGGAATTTAAGCCATGAGGGTTCAAGCCATAAGAATTCAAGCATGAACAAAAGCTGCTTTTAGCACTCCCCCAAGATACAACAAAAAAACCTCGACAGTCCCTGCGTATAGGACGACTGTCGAGGTTTACTCGCATACATGAGGCAGTCTATGCCATGACGAGGAATTCTATTTTTCCTCAGGTTGCTCTAGTGTCCCTTACTGCATACTTTAACGAGCCCTTGCCAAAGGCAACGTATTACGGGTAAAGCAATGTACAAGGCGCATTAAGCGGCGTACCTCGCAGGCAAAGCAATATAATAACACTCTGAAATCTTCCCCCCATCAGTGGGATTCCACTGACCACAAGTTTCAAAATACTCAAACAATTGAACCGCCACAGGGGAAGGGTTGCCGGCGGCAAAGGACGCTTCACGCATAATGACACAAAAAACTTCGACAAGCTCAAAACATACGCCGTCGATATCACCCTCATCGTGCTTACTTAAAAGTCTTTTCAATTCTTTTAAATTGTTCTTTAATTCTGGTAAATAATCAGCGGTGACCAGAGCATGACACTTATAAAAATCGGACTGTCTATAAAACTCTTTCATAGCGTCCAAAGCGAGGTGCTCATGCTTGAATTCTTTCCCGTCATCCTTCCTAGAATTCTTTATATGCTCGGCTAAAAGGTGGATTACGCCCTTATGATCATCCATTGTATGAACCTCAACTGTTAACATGTCATAAGATAATAGACCGAATCAGTCCCCTTAGCTACCATAGCATATACTATATTGTCTATCTACTTTTAGATAAATAGTAAATTTAAAACTCCAGCGATATTTCAAACAGATAACGAGACCCTTTACAACAGGCCATCTCTTTCCTATCCTCTTACGAACCTATTTTTCTTTTATCAGGAACCTTCATGACAAAACACATCGCGCTTCTTGGCGGGAGCTTTAACCCTCCTCATATTGGTCATTTTCAGTTGGCCTATTCGGCTCTTGAGGGTCTTCATCTCGAAAAAATTCTTTTCCTGCCTTGCGCCAACCCGCCTCACAAGTCTGCAAACGGCTTGTTGCCCTTTGACCTGCGCTTTAAGCTACTCGAAGCGTACACAGCCGATAAACCTCAATTTGCCATTTCAGATATAGAGAACAAAAGACAAGGGCCGTCATACACGGTGGAAACCCTGCACCTGCTCAAAGAACAACACCCGGATGCACGGTTTTATTTTATAATGGGGATAGAAGATCTCCTCTCCTTCACAAAATGGTACCGCTGGGATGAAATCCTCACACTCACGAATATCATTGCCGTTCCCCGTGCTCGTCACTACAATCATACGGAGCTCACTGACATTGTTCAACACATCGACCCGGCCTATTCGCCCACAGAACTTCAAGACGCGCGAGCTATTTTCAGTCATGCTCACAATTGCTCAATATATTGCCTTGACCAGCCGGTTTTGGAGGTAAGCTCCACCCTCATTCGCAATAAATGGTCTCAAGGCCATGCCCTTGACCTTTATCTTCCCAAGGCGGTATTATCTTTACTGGAAGAAAATAGGAATCTCGTCAGCTCCGTCTGGAACGAATAATTCACTAAAAACAGCAGGAAATCTCCCATGGCAAGCCTTACTGTCCCTTCATCCGTCAGACAATATATATCCCGAGCGCGCTCTCTTTTTAAAAGGGATGAACCATTGCGCGGCATAGATTCTCTCATGACGGGCCTTGAGCTTTACGACCCTTCCGCCCTGCTGGGAAAAGCCCGTTTCGAAGCCGAAGTTATTATTCAAGAATGCGTTCTAGAACTTAACCAACAGCAACAAGTAAAAAACATTCTCGCCGAACTTACGAAATCATCATCTTTTACCATTGCCTATGTCCCCGGCGAAGAAGCTAAACTCAAACAAATTCTCGCCCTGCTGAAAAAAGCCATCGAAGGCGTAAACGTTCAGGAAAAACAACAAGCCGCCAACGCCGTTGAAGAAAGGCGAAAAAGCCTTGAGAACAGGGCCAAAGAATACCTCGCCAATGGCGACGGCCCCCTTGCCAAAGCCACCTTGCGTAACCTTGGTGAAGAATTTGGCGAAGAACCAGGCGTTTTTACCCAAATTGGACAGTGGCTTATGGACGCTGACTACAAATTTGAAGCTCTCGAATTTTTCGAAAGCGCCATCGCGGCCTTCCCTAAAGATCACAGAGCCTATAAAGGCGCCACCACCTGCGCCATGGAACTCCGCGAGGCAGATAAGGCAGTTGAACTCTATACCCTCGCCCTGCGCCAGTTTGGCAAGCACCCCACAACACTCCTCAACCTCGCCAAAGCCTATGAGATGGCCCATAACCGAGAAAAAGCCTTCGAATACGCCTCCGCTGCCGCCAATGCCGACCCAGGTAATAAAGAAGCGAAAGCCATGGCCGAAAAATATGCCTAGGCCTGAATAACACGCCCTAATAAAGAAAAGAGAGTTTTGGTGAAGGCCTCGCCTTCCCCAAAACCCATCCACCAAGGAGCTTCACTCCTTGGAACCTGTATTCTCAAATGTATAACCCGCCTATTGTTATGCAAAGCATAGCAATAAGCGAGCTAGGGGTTCCAAAGGACATCATGCCCTTTGAAAAAACTCTTTCTATTCCTTATTCCCTAAGCCTATAATTCCTGGAATAGTGTGTATTCCCCTATTCCTAGAGAGGCCAACCTCATAGTGGAATGAATGAACAGTTATTAAGAAATGACTACTTTTTGGTGAAGGCCTCGCCTTCCCCAAACCCCATCCACCAAGGAGCTTCACTCCTTGGAACCTGTATTCTCAAATATATAGCCCGCTTATTGCTATGCAAAGCATAGCAATAAGCGGGCTAGGGGATCCAAAGGGCATCATGCCCTTTGAAAAAACTCTTTCTATTCTTCTATTCCTTATACAATCCTTCCAAATACCCGTTCAGCCTCGTTAAGTCTTTATGCCAAGGGTAGTCGGAATGGCGAAAGTATTCACCCCGTCCATAAAAAAGTGTTCGTGTCGCTTCGGCGGCGTACATATCATTGGCCCCGTCCCCCACCATAACGGCGTTATACGGCTCGATATTTTCTTCAGCCAAAATACCTCGCAACAAGGTTGTTTTCCCCGGAGGCGAACCGTAAATACCCGTAAAGAAGCGAGCCATATCGTGCTGTTTTAAAACATTGGTCAATTCCAAGTGGGGCGCACCGGAGGCCACATACATAGGCACAACACCGTGCCAGCGCTCCAGAACGTCCCAAATACCCGGAACCGAAAGAGCCGTATAAACCCTTTGTAGACTCAACTCGACAAATTCGTCCAAAAGGCGACGCTGTTCACCTTCTTCCGGAGCCCGTTTAAGAACGGTTTCAAAAAACCAATTGAGTTTTTCAACACGGCTCACCCCGCCTTGCTCAAGATGATAGCTGACCAAAGCGTCAACGGCCCTTTGGCCATAGGGCTTGGCTATGGTAGCGAAAGCGCGGGTTTTAGCGTCAACGCTTTCAATTAATACCCCGTCGCAGTCAAAGATAATGAGTTCTAAAGCCATGCTCTCCCCTTATGACAATTGTTGGCCCTTTAAAATATTCATATAAAGAGTATCCGTCTGACGAGCCGCAGGGCACCCATCCTTACCTAACAATGATTCTCTTGAAATCGTCCGCCAATTTTTTCTTGTACGGCGCAACGCGAGAGGCTCAGCATCGAGCTCCTCTGCATAGAACCTATTCCTCAGGCAATACAATGCCTAATGTTTCTAAGACTGCCTGAACCGCCTCAACTTCCATTTGGGCATGACACTCAGCTGTGTAGGCCGCGGCGTGAGGTGACAAAAGCACTCCATCCAGTTCAAGGAGCGGCCCGGCATAGGGTTCCTGGGAAAAAACGTCGATTATGGCCCCGCCCAAGTGTCCTTTGTTAATGGCCGCGTAAAGGCTAGGCTCATCAATAAGCTTTGGGTCAGAAGTGTTTACCACTATGGCTCCTTGAGACATCAGTTTAAGTCGTGCGTCGTTAATGACCGCTTCCGCACCTTCCCCGAGGGGGCAATGCAGAGTGAGTACATCCGACCAAGTGGCAAGCTCGTCCAAGGGGACGTTGTATATAATATGACCGGAAGGAAGAGCGCAGGTACTTTCAAGAAAGGGGTCATGAAAAGACACCTTGCACCCGAAGGCCAGGCATAATTCCGCCACAGACCTTCCCACACGACCAAACCCAACGATGCCCACCTTCTTTCCGGACAGTAATCCACCCGTCACGGGGCGCCAAGTGCCTTTGCGCACATCGAAGTCCATTTCAGGAAAGCCACGCAACAACGACAACAAACCACCAAGGACAAACTCGGTCATGGACTGCACATGCGCCTTATCTGAAATAAATATCCGTATATTTTTCTCACGCGCGTGCGCAAGGTCAATACCATCGGCCCTGATGCCACAACGGGCTATAACCTTAAGAGAAGGCACGGCGTCTAATACCTTAGCGCTGTATGGCTCGTTACCAGCGATGACAGCCGTACAACCCGTTATGGCCTTAATGAGCGACTGCTCAGAAAGAACAGCCTTTCCATCAACCTCAACAATCGTAAGTCCGCTGGCTTGCAAGCGATCCATTGCTTGCAGACCCCATTGGCCAAAGTGCTGATACGCAATCCCAACCTTCATAGAAACACCACCATAATGTATCTTTTAGCTTTATCGTTCGGTCTAGCTTGCCTTCAAGGCTTTACTAGGCCCGCCTAACTCTCTCCAGCCCATTTCGGCGAGTGCGTCATAACAAAGGGCAAAGCTGTGACCTCAAAGAATCCGAAGTGACAACCGCAACCAGGCGCCAAACCAAGCACTAAGCCAGACCCCAAGCCAGCATCGCAGACAAATGCCAAAGCAGGGATTCACAGTCAATATTCGCAAGCCCCATCTGCCCAGAAAAACATGTTTTGCCTTTAAGACAATCCCTCAGCCCTCGTGTTCACCGAAGAATGAATGTACTTTATCCCGAACAGGCACAATCAGCAACAAGAGCCCGACAGTGAAGTCATTTTTGCCTGCCCATCGACAACAAAAGACCACCAATTCCCCTCTGCCCTCTACTCCTGTGTCCTCACGTATCCCCATCTCCCCTATGGCCTTCATGCCTCATAGCACCCTCCCCAACAAATTCCAGGTCGCAAAGTCCCTTAAACTCAAGCACTCCTCCAATATTGCAATCAACTGTTATTTCTAGGCATTATCACTTCTCAAAAAACATTGAGGTAAGCCTTTTCCCGCCAGTCGCCCCTTCCGCTCAATACCATTAATAAGCCATGCACCGAATGATAACTGTAATTGCCCATAGAAATGAGCAACTGCTCTCAATAATAGAGCGAACTCCACGTAAACGATAACGCCTTAAATCTGCCTTTCCCTTATCTTTTTTTGCCCTCCCTCTTGCATGCGTCAAAAAAAAAGTTTATAGTGCCGGATGAAGTAAAATAGTACTTGCAATCCACTTTAGAGTCTGATACATTCCCTTTTTGTCGAAAAACTGTAAAAAGGTTCTGCTAATAATCAGGCTACCCTCTGTGACCTTACTGAAATAAACAAACTAGATGCACAAAGGAGCATTGTAAAATGCCCCTTTATGCATTCTTTCGCCTTTTTTTCGACAGGCTTACGCATGCATGCCTAATTATTCGCAGACTTATCTGCAACTGCCTCCCAAGGTCGCTTTAATGGCGGCCGGCTCGCAGGAAAACTGTTGTCCCCAGTGTTGAGGTGAAAACATGGCCCAACTGACCAAACAATTCGGCAAGATCGACGTCACTCTACCAACCCCCTACTTGCTGAATTTGCAAGTCGATTCCTATAATAAGTTCCTCCAAGCTGAAGGGGGAACACGTGACCCCAACGAAGGACTCGAGGGTGTATTTCGATCTGTCTTTCCTATAGAAGATTTCAACCGTACCGCTAGCTTGGAATTCGTCAGCTACGAAATTGGCGAACCAAAGTATGACCAACCTGAATGCATCAGCAAAGGCTTGACCTATGAAGCCCCTGTTCGCATTAAGGTGCGTCTTGTTGTTTATGATGTAGATGAAGAAAGCGAAAGCAGAACCATCCGCGACATTAAAGAACAAGATATTTATTTCGGTACCCTTCCTTTAATGACTACCAAGGGCACCTTCATCATCAACGGTACCGAGCGGGTTATCGTTAACCAGCTCCAGCGTTCTCCCGGCATCATTTTCGAACATGATTCCGGCAAAACGCACTCAAGCCGCAAGGTTCTTTATTCCTGCCGCATCATTCCCATGCGCGGTTCATGGCTTGATTTTGACTTTGACCACAAAGACATTCTTTATGTCCGCATTGACCGCCGCCGCAAAATGCCCGTCACGGTTTTATTAAAAGCCATGGGTCTCACCTCCGGCGACATCCTCAAGCTTTTTTATAAAACAGAATATTACACTCTGGGAGCCAAAGGCTCCATCCAGCGTGAAGTAAACGCGGACATGTATTCCAAGGAAAACGCCTTCACGGACATCCTTTCCCCTGAAGGTGATGTTCTGGTTAAGGCCGGCAAGGCCATTACCAGACGCGCCTGGAAACAAATGTGCGAAGCGGGCGTTAAGTCATACGAGGTTCTGCCCGAAAGTCTTGAAGGCACTTTCTTTGCCGAAGACATCGTCAACGAAGCCACTGGCGAGATTATCGCCGAAGCCACCGACCCCGTAACCGAAGGCATCATCGAACTTCTGCAAGAAGCCGGTGTTAAACGTCTGCCTCTGCTCTATACCCGTGGAACTGACACCTCTTCGTCCATCCGCGACACCCTCGCCATGGATAAAACCACGGATATGGAAAGCGCTCAGGTGGAGATTTATCGTCGCCTGCGCCCCAGCTCTCCCCCTACACCTGAAATCGCCGCCAACTTCTTTGACAACTTGTTCAGATCTGGCGATTACTACGACCTCTCTCCCGTGGGACGCTATAAGCTCAACCAACGCCTTGGAATGAACCAATCCCAAGCGCGAACCCTTGACAATGACGACATCATTAAGGCCATTCAGATTTTAACCCATCTGAAAGATAGCCACGGCCCCGCTGACGACATTGACCACCTCGGCAACCGCCGTGTGCGTCCCGTTGGCGAACTGGTTGAAAACCAGTACCGTATCGGCCTCGTCCGCATGGAGCGCGCCATTAAAGAACGCATGAGCCTGCAGGAAGTCAGCACCCTCATGCCCCACGACCTTATCAACCCCAAGCCCGTAACGGCTGTGTTGAAAGAGTTCTTTGGCACCTCCCAGCTCTCCCAGTTCATGGATCAAACCAACTCCTTGTCGGAAGTAACGCACAAGCGTCGTCTTTCCGCCCTTGGCCCCGGCGGTCTTACTCGTGAACGCGCTGGCTTTGAAGTGCGCGACGTACACACCTCCCACTACGGACGTATCTGCCCCATTGAAACGCCTGAAGGCCCGAACATCGGTCTTATCGTTTCTTTGACAACTTACGCCCGCGTCAACGACTTTGGCTTCATTGAAACGCCTTACAGCGTTGTCAAAAATGGCAAGGTGACAGAAGAAATCGTTTATTTGGACGCCTCCAGCGAAGCCGGGGAAATCATTGCCCAAGCCAACGCCATCAAAGGTAAGGACGGTTCTTTGCAAGAAGAATACGTCACAGCCAGAATCGGCGGCGACGTGCTGAACATGCCCAAAGACGATGTCACTCTCATTGACATTTCGCCAAGCCAGATGGTGTCCATCTCCGCGGCCCTTATTCCTTTCCTTGAGCATGACGACGCCAACCGCGCGCTCATGGGCTCCAACATGCAACGTCAGGCAGTGCCTCTTATTAAGAGTTCCTGCCCCATCGTCGGCACTGGAATGGAACGGGACGTAGCTCAGGACTCCGGAGCCTGTGTACTGGCAGAAGGTAACGGAGTTATCCGTTATGCCGACGCCGACCGCGTCATTGTCAGCTACACTGACGACATCGCCCCTGAAACGGGCGGCGTGCGCACCTATGTACTGCAAAAATTCCACAAATCGAACCAGAACTCCTGCTTTGGCCAGAAACCTTCTTGTGTTCCCGGTCAAATCGTTAAAAAAGGCGATGTTCTGGCAGACGGCCCCGGCATCGACCGTGGCGAACTGGCCCTTGGTAAAAACCTTACCGTGGCCTTCATGCCCTGGTGCGGTTATAACTTTGAAGACTCCATCCTCATTTCCGAGCGTTGCGTAAAAGAAGATACTTTTACCTCCATTCATATTGAAGAATTTGAAATTGTCGCTCGTGATACGAAGCTTGGACCCGAAGAAGTGACCCGCGATATTCCCAACGTTGGCGAAGACATGCTGCGCAACCTTGACCCCAGCGGTATTATCCGCATTGGCGCCCATGTAAAACCTGATGACATTCTGGTCGGTAAAATCACCCCCAAAGGTGAAACCCAACTGACCCCCGAAGAGAAGCTCTTGCGCGCCATCTTTGGCGACAAGGCTCGTGACGTAAAAAACACCTCCCTCAAAGTTCCCCCGGGAATAGAAGGAACCGTCATCGACGTCAAACTCTTCAACCGTCGTTCCGGTGAAAAAGACGAGCGTACCCGTAATATCGAAGATTACGAACTGGCGATTATCGACTCTCGCGAGGCCGACCACGCCCGAGCGCTCACCGATAGCGTGCGTGACCAGATCCTCAGCCTTGTTGATGGCAAGCAAATAGCCACCAACATTTCCGGCAAGAAAAAAGGCGAAGTTTTGGCAGAAGCCGGCAGTGTTCCCACAGCCGATATTTTAGCAGAACTGCCCGTTAAAAAGTTTGTCGGTCTTTTCAAGAGCAAGGAAACCAACACGGAAATCTCCGAACTCCTTGAAAATTACGACAACCAGCTTGCCTATATTAAAAACATTTATGACACCAAGCGCGGTAAAGTGACCGAAGGCGACGACCTGCCTCCCGGCGTCATTAAAATGGCCAAAGTATATGTCGCTGTTAAGCGTAAGCTTAACGTAGGCGACAAAATGGCCGGACGTCACGGGAACAAGGGTGTTGTTTCCTGCATTCTGCCCATTGAAGATATGCCCTTTTTCGCGGACGGGCGTCCAGTGGACATCGTGTTGAACCCCCTTGGCGTTCCTTCACGAATGAACATCGGGCAAATTATGGAAACCCACCTTGGTTGGGCCGCCCAAGAACTGGGCCAGAAGTTGAACACCATCATGGCCTCCGGCACCCCCCTTGCGGATCTTCGCAAGCAGGTGAAAGACGTGTTCGACTCCGCTGTTACCGCCAAGCTCATTGACTCTTTGTCCGACGAAGATTTCATCCAGTCTGTTAAAGACATGAACGAAGGTATTATTACCAAGACTCCCGTTTTTGACGGCGCTTCCGAAGATGAGATTTGGGACTGGCTGAAAAAGGCCAACCTGCCTGACGACGGTAAATCCGTTCTCTTCGACGGCAGAACCGGTGATACCTTCAAAAACCGCGTGACCACCGGTGTCATGTATATGTTGAAGCTTCACCACTTGGTTGACGAAAAAATTCACGCCCGTTCTACTGGCCCTTACTCGCTGGTTACCCAGCAGCCCCTTGGTGGTAAGGCCCAGTTTGGTGGACAGCGTCTTGGGGAGATGGAAGTGTGGGCTCTGGAAGCCTACGGCGCCTCCTACCTCTTGCAGGAATTCCTCACCGTCAAGTCTGACGACGTGACAGGACGCGTAAAAATGTATGAAAAAATCGTCAAGGGAGACAACTTCCTTGAAGCCGGACTGCCCGAATCCTTCAACGTTTTGGTCAAAGAACTTATGTCTCTTGGCCTGAACGTGACCTTACATCAGGAAGAAGGCAAAAAACGCCCCAAGCGTTCCGGATTCCAGAATGTCCCGACGACCTTTGCGGAAGACACCATTAATAACGGCGCTTCTGAACAAACTGAATAATGCTTTCCTCTTTCTCGCGCTGCTAGACCCGCAAAAGGTCTGAGCGGCGCGAGAAGAGAATAGATACCCAGCCTCACCCATTAACTGGTAGGTTATACAATATGTCTCTTGATGATTTATTTGCTACACGAAACACCGCTACCTCGTCTGTAAGCAATATTAAAAACTTGAAGTCCATTCAGGTGTCCATCGCGTCACCTGAGTCTATCCGCGAGTGGTCCTATGGCGAAGTGAAAAAGCCTGAGACCATTAACTACCGTACATTCAAGCCCGAACGTGACGGTCTTTTCTGCGCCAAAATTTTTGGTCCGGTCAAAGACTATGAGTGTAACTGCGGAAAATATAAGCGCATGAAGCACCGCGGCATTGTCTGCGAAAAGTGCGGCGTTGAAGTTATCGCCTCCAAAGTGCGCCGCGAGCGCATGGGGCACATCGAACTTGCCGCTCCTGTCGCCCATATCTGGTTCCTCAAGACTCTGCCCTCCAAAATCGGTACTCTCCTCGATATCACCATGGCCGATTTGGAGAAAGTGCTGTATTTCGACTCCTACATTGTTCTTGATCCCGGCAGCACCAACCTCACCAGACTTCAGGTTATTTCTGAAGACCAATACTTCCAAGTCCTTGAGCACTTTGACGAAGACTCTTTCGTTGTGAGCATGGGCGCCGAGGCCATTCGTGGTCTTTTGGAAGAGCTGAACCTTGCTGAGTTGCGTGTGGAACTGCGCGAAGAGACCCAAAACACCCGTTCCCAGACCAAAAAGAAAAAGCTGACCAAGCGCCTGAAAATCGTTGAGGCTTTCTTGGAGTCTGGCAACAAGCCCGAGTGGATGATTATGGAAGTTATTCCTGTCATTCCCCCCGAGCTTCGCCCCCTTGTTCCCCTCGACGGCGGACGTTTCGCCACCTCTGACCTGAACGACCTCTATCGCCGGGTTATCAACCGAAACAACCGTCTGAAAAGACTGATGGAACTGGGCGCGCCCAATATCATTATCCGCAACGAAAAACGTATGCTGCAAGAAGCCGTTGACGCTCTTTTCGACAACGGTCGCCGCGGTCGCGCCATTACAGGCACCAACGGTCGCCCCTTAAAATCCCTGTCCGACATGATTAAGGGTAAGCAAGGGCGCTTCCGTCAAAACTTGCTTGGTAAGCGTGTTGACTACTCTGGTCGTTCCGTTATCGTTGTGGGCCCCAAATTGAAGTTGCACCAGTGCGGTATTCCTAAGAAAATGGCGCTGGAACTCTTCAAGCCCTTTATCTATTCCAAGCTCGAAGAAAGAGAGCTGGCCTCTACCATTAAGAGCGCCAAAAAAATGGTCGAGCGCGAAGAACTCGTTGTCTGGGATATTCTCGAAGAAGTTGTTCGCGAATACCCCGTCATGCTCAACCGCGCGCCTACCCTGCACCGCCTCGGCATTCAGGCCTTTGAGCCCTTGCTTGTTGAAGGAAAGGCCATCCAACTTCACCCCCTCGTTTGTTCAGCTTACAACGCTGACTTTGACGGTGACCAAATGGCTGTTCACTTACCCTTGTCTGTTGAAGCGCAGGTCGAATGCCGTGTGCTTATGATGAGCACCAACAACATTCTCTCCCCTGCCAACGGCGCCCCCGTCATTGTTCCCAGCCAGGATATCGTCCTTGGTCTGTACTACATGACGGTGGACCGCGACTTTGAAAAGGGCGAAGGCAAAGTATTCTGCGATCCTTGGGAAGTTATCGCCGCCTTTGACGCTGAAGAGCTCTCTCTCCATGCGAAAATTAAAGTGCGTGTGAACGGCGCTGTGGTTGATACCACCCCCGGTCGTGTTATCGTGCATGACGTATTGCCCGAAGATGTGCCTTTTGACTACGTTAACTGCGTATTAACCAAGAAAAACATCGGTCGCCTTGTGAGCAACGCCTACCGTGATGCTGGCCCCAAAGCCACTGTTTTGCTCTGCGACCAACTTAAAGCGCTGGGCTACGAATACGCCACTCGCGCCGGTATTACCATCGGTGTTAAAGACCTTACCGTTCCCGAAGCCAAGAAAACCATTATTTCTGACGCTCAGAACGAAGTGACCAACATCGAATCCCAATACCGTGACGGTATCATCACCCGCACTGAGAAATATAACAAAGTCGTTGACGTTTGGACCAAAGCCACTCAGGACGTTTCAAACGAAATGATTAAGGCTATTTCTCACGAAGAAGTGGTCAATGAAAAAACCGGCGAAAAGCGTCTTAACCAGTCCTTTAACCCTATTTATATGATGTCTACTTCAGGCGCCAGGGGTAACCAGGACCAGATGCGTCAGCTCGCCGGAATGCGTGGTCTTATGGCCAAACCTTCTGGTGAAATTATTGAAACCCCTATTATTTCTTCCTTCCGTGAAGGCTTGGACGTTTCTCAGTACTTTAACTCCACCCACGGCGCGCGAAAAGGTCTTGCGGATACGGCTCTGAAAACAGCCAACTCCGGTTACCTCACCCGTCGTTTGGTTGACGTTGTTCAAGACGTTATTATCAGCGAAGACGACTGCGGCACTGTGGACGGTATTGAGATTTCCCACCTCGTTAAGGGCGGCGACATTAAAATGCGCCTGTCAGAGCGTGTGCTGGGCAGGGTTATTCTCTACCCCGTTCTCCATCCCGACACTCAGGAAGTAATCTTCCCCGCGAATACGCTGGTAACCGAGCAGGTGGCGACCACTCTCGACGAGGTAGGCATCAACTCCCTCACCGTCCGTTCGCCCCTCACTTGCCAGTCAGAGCGCGGCATTTGCTCCCTTTGCTATGGTCGTGACCTTGCTCGCGCCCATCTGGTCAACATCGGCGAAACCGTCGGTATTATCGCTGCCCAGTCCATTGGTGAACCCGGAACACAGCTTACCATGCGTACCTTCCACATCGGTGGTACGGCCTCGCGTGAAATTGAGCGTTCGAACATTCTGGCTCAGCATAATGGTCGTGTTATCCTCTCTCGTGTTAAGTCCGTGTCCAACTCCGAAGGAGTGGCCATGGTTCTTGGCCGAAGCGGTCAGGTCAGCATTGTTGACGAACAGGGCAGAGAACGTGAAAAATATATTCTCCCCAACGGCTCTCGCCTCTTGGTAAGCGAAGGACAAGAAGTTAAAAAAGGCGCTCTCATCGCCGAATGGGACCCCTTTAACGAACCCTTCGTTTCTGAAGTTGACGGGTTCGCCAAGTTTACCGACCTTGTTGAAGGCAAGACCTATCAGGAGAAAATTGACGAAGCCACGCAAATGACGAGCCAATCCATCATCGAATACCGGACAACCAACTTCCGTCCGTCCATTTCTGTTTGTGATGATAACGGCGAAATCAAAAGCCGTCCCGGCGCGTCTATTCCCGCTACCTACAGCCTGCCCGTTGGCGCCCTTATCATGGTTAAAAACGGCGCTGCGGTTAAAGCTGGTGATATTCTCGCCAGAAAACCACGGGAAACCTCAAAGACCAAAGACATCGTTGGTGGTCTGCCCCGCGTTGCCGAACTCTTCGAAGTTCGCAAGCCCAAAAACCTCGCCGTGGTATCTGAAATTGACGGAAGCGTCTCTTTTGCCGGCGAATCCAAAGGCAAACGCAAGGTTATCATCACCCCCGAAGCGGGCGAAGCCAAAGAATACCTCATTCCCAAAGGCAAACACATCACCGTCAGCGACGGCGACTTTGTGGAAGCAGGTGAAATTCTTACGGAAGGGCATCCCGAACTTGATGACATCCTCAAGACCAAAGGCGAAAAAGTTCTCGCCAACTATCTTGTGGACGAAATTCAGGATGTTTACCGCTTCCAGGGTGTTAGTATTGACGACAAGCACATTGAAGTCATCGTTCGCCAAATGCTCCGCAAGGTTCAAGTGAGCGAACCCGGCGGCACCAGCTTCTTGGTTGGCGAGCAGGTAGACAAACTTGAATACCGTCTTGAAAACGAAAGAACCCTTACCGAAGGGCGCGAACCAGCCATTGCTCAACCTCTGGTCCTTGGCATTACTCAGGCTTCGCTCACCACTTCCAGCTTTATCTCTGCGGCTTCCTTCCAGGAAACCACTAAGGTTCTGACTGAAGCGGCTCTTCGCGGTAAGTCTGACGTTCTTCATGGACTTAAAGAAAACGTCATTGTCGGTCGCCTCATTCCCGCGGGTACCGGATACCGTGAATATGTTCATTCCGATATCCTCGTTCCTGAACAAGAAGAACGCCCCGACAAGTTCTTGGATGATTTAAAAGAAGATCCCCTTCTCGTGGATATTAATTAGTCACTCATGAAGAAAGGCAGCCTTACAAGCTGCCTTTCTTGATTTTGTTCTAGGTCCTTTATAGAGTGCACGCAAAAGGCTCTGCCTTATCCGTCACCACTGAGAGAAACCCTGCCGCCAAAAATCTCCTTGAAACCTCTTTTTTTTCATGTGAGCCTCATGCTACCAGATTTCCCCGACCATCAAGCGCCCCCTCAAAGCCTCAAAGCTCCCTTTGTGGCGGCTTGCTTGTTGCATCTATGTCTTGTGGGATGTCTGGGCTGGTTCATGAGCCAATCCCCCCTGCAAAGACCTATCCCCTTGGTCAGCATAGAGCTTTCCGCCTCCCTCATTGAAGGGGGCGCACTCTCGGCACCAGACAGGGTCAAGACTCCTGACGGCCCCCCTCAGCCGCACACAGCAGACCTTCAGCAAAACAAGCACGGACAGCCAAAACGACATGTCCAGACAGGGTCAGACCAAGGAAAAACAAGACAAGACCGGCAGGCTCAAACAAAGCTGGTGCCCCCTCCTGCGCAGCAAGCCAATAAGGAAAGGGTAGAGAAGCCCCTTCAAAGTAAGCGTGTTCCCCAAGAACCCTTGAAAAAAACAGTGGTAAAGCAAGCGCCTGCCCAAACTGCGCAGGCGACAACACAGGCGTCCTCAGAAGCTACACATCAAAGGACTGAGCCAAGACCTACCCCTACTTCTGATGCTGCGTCTGCTCCCACCTCTGCGCCTATTTCTGATTCCGCGCCCTCTCCCTCTGAGTCCCAAGCTGAAAATTCCAGTATCTCAAATACCGCCCCAAAAAATAGCCCAAGCGCCTCAAGCCCCAATAAGACCGCCAAAGGCAATCCAAGGGCCGAGAAAGCTTATCTTGCCTCCATAGTCCAAAAACTTCACCGCTCCCTGCGTTACCCTGAATCGGCTCGTGAAAAACGCCTCTCTGGCACAACCACGGTTCAGTTCACCATCAATCCTCAGGGACAAGTTTCAGGCGAGCGCATCCATACCCCCAGCGGTCACCCAGAACTTGACAAGGAAGCCCTCGCCCTCATCAAGCGCGCGGCCCCCTTTAGGTCCATACCCACGTCCCTAGGGCACGAGACCATGACCCTCACGGTGCCCATCCGCTTTTCTCTTAAATAAGTCCCCCCATCATCCCCTGCTTAGTCCCACTTTATGGGGCCAGTAACAGAACAGTAGGAGCAGAGCTGGGAAAATATAGTTGGGCTTCCAATGTAAAAACGCTCCCTGCCATGACAGCAAGAAGCGTTGTCTTTTCAATGCTGACTAAGGCAAATACCCCAGCCGCCCCTCAAAGAGGGGTGGTTATTTAGCAAGCCAGTCGTCAAGCATGGTCGCCATTTCTTCTTCGTTATAGGCTGAAGCGTCATACATACCTGCAACCATGCGCTGGCGAGCGGCTTCAGAGAGCAAAACAGCCGCAGCCACCGAGACGTTAAAACTTTGAATCATGCCGAACATGGGAATAAAAACCTCCCCGTCCACGAGGGGCACAAACTCTTCTTCTACCCCGCTATGCTCATTACCCAAAACAAAGGCCACGGGCTTTGTTAAATCATATTCATAGAGTGACTTAGCTTGGGGGCTACAACTGGTGGCGAGTATGGAAAAGCCCCGTCCACGTAGGTCTTGGGTCATGCTTTGCATGTCAGTATGACGACGGCTTTCCACCCATTTGCGGGCAGAAGCCGACGTTTTGGCTCCAAGGGTTGGAAAAGCGGTAGTGGTATAGTGCAGCTGAACTTCGGGTACACCAAAGGCGTCACAGCTTCTATAAATTGCCGAAACATTATGCGGGTCATGGATATTTGAGAGTATAAGGGTTAAACCCTTTTGCCTGTGGCGCAAAACACGCTCAATTTTAGCAGTCCGTTCAGGTGTTCTGTTTTTCTTCATTCGATTGGGTATTCCTTTGAGTATTCCTTGTCACTGGCCTCGTAAGGTGCTAAAAGGAATACTACTTACTAGAGATATAAAAGGCAACTCGGTTCGGGGGAAACCAGTGCATTATTTATATCATGCCCGGTTTGGCGTGAAAAAAAGGTGGTCAAAAATCCCCTATGCGCGTTTTCCCTCTCTATGTCATCTCCAGCGTTGCCGTTTGCCCATTTTAAAGATAATAATGGCATGTCATTAACTAACGATTCTTCATTTTCTGAAGGGCTTGCCTTGCCAGCCAATCGGATTTCCAGCTCACGCCCAACAAACAGGATAGTACCATGAAGTCTTCCAGCGACATGGAAAATATACATTCAAAAACACAAGAAACTACCAAATCTGCACACCAAGCAGGGGTAACGCCTCCTACTGACGGGGCCGATTCTTCAAGCCTCACCGCCACGGCCTCGCCCTCTTCTGTCGCCGAGCCTCAAAGCCATGACGCTTCTGCCCATAATGGTACCCCTTCCGCAACGCCTGAGAACATGCAAAAAACAAAAAAATCCGACAGCAGGGATAAGCTTGGCAGTGATGACCCCACAGACAATTCTAATGACAATGAGAAAACGGATAAATCTGGCAACACGGGAAAATCGGGCACCGCAGAAAACGAGGTACAGGGACTTCCCCACGACCCCACAGCTCCTAGCCAAAGCGCAACCGTGGCCCCGGCCGGAATGACCGTGAAAACGGCCTCCGACCCTTCGGCCCATACCCAAAAACCATCAAAAAAACAAAAGTCGGTCTCCCCCATCGGGGCCTTACAAGCCCTTAACCGAACCGTAGCTGACAACGAGGCCAAGCGCCAAGTCGAAGAAGCCCAAAAAAGAGCACAAGCCGAAGAAGCCGCCAGAGCGTTAGGCGACAGCCAGCAAAATGTTCAAGCGAGCCGGACAGGATTCGCAGGTCAGGCGGATATCGGGGAAAAAGCAGGGCAAGCAAGCCAGAGTTCTCAGGAAAGGGCTTTTGAATCTTCTTCACAAAGCCTAAAGGGAGCAGCAGCCTCTGATGCGATGTCGGAGCAAGTTTTTAATAAAGAGCACCAGCAACAAGCCGACCAAAATCTTTTCGCGGGTTCCCCCATCCCTAACCCCAGCGATGTGGACTTTACCCCGCCCCTGATTCAAAGCCTTGTGGACTTGGCTCGCCTGCACGGTCAATCGGTTTCCGCGCGACGCCTGACCGCTACCTTGCCGAAAACAAGCGGCACCATCCACCCCTCTGCCTGTCTACGCGCGGCGAGGGAGGCCGGGCTTATCATACAAACGGTCTATAGACCTTCCCTCGCAAAACTCTCTCATTTTACCCTGCCCTGTATTCTTATTTTACAAGAAGGCCAATCCTGTGTTTTAACGGAAACAACCGACACAACAGCCACCTGCATTTTCCCTGAACTTAATTTTCAAAAAAAGAATATCCCCATTGAAGAACTCGAAAAGGTCTATCTAGGGTACGCCATCTTTGCCAAACCCGTGGCCCGTCTCGACGCTCGCGCGAGCAAAATAAAACTTATTGAACAAAAACAGTGGTTTTGGGGAACACTCGCCCACTTCCTCCCCATTTACAAGCACGTTGTCGGGGCCAGTCTTTTAGTTAACCTCCTCGCCATCTGCGGACCGCTCTTTTTTATGACGGTTTACGACCGCGTTGTTCCCAACAAAGCCACGACAACCCTTTGGATGCTGGCTAGCGGTATTATTCTTGCCTATATTTTCGACTTTCTCCTTCGTAACTTACGAGGCTATTTTGTTGACGTGGCGGGGAGAAACGCCGACGTCATCCTCGCCAGCCAAATTATGAAGCATGTGCTCTCCATGCGCCTCGACGTGAAGCCGGACTCGGCTGGTTCCCTTGCCAACAACCTGCGAGAGTTTGAATCATTGCGCGATTTCTTTGGCTCCACAACCCTCATGACCCTTGTGGACTTGCCCTTCCTCTTCGTTTTCGTGGCCATTATTTTCTTTATCGGCGGACCCCTTGGGGTTATCCCCCTCCTCGCCATCCCCATTGTCGTGGGAGCGGGTATTTTCCTGCAAAGACCCTTGCAAAACGTCACGGAAAAGGGCTTTAAAGAGAATATGCAAAAAAACGCCCTGCTCTACGAAGTCATGGGCGGATTAGAAGCCATTAAGGCCACCATGGCTGAAGGTCGTATCCAGCACGCTTGGGAAAACGTTGTAGGCCTCAGCGCTTCCTCTAACGCCCACACCAAAGGCATGGCGAACCTCTCCATGACTCTCACCATGATTGTCACTCAACTAGTGAGCATTTCCCTTATTATTTGGGGCGTATATCGCATTAACGAGGGTCTTTTAACCATGGGGGGGCTCATTGCCGCCAACATGCTCTCGGGCCGTGCCATGGCGCCCCTTTCCCAAATCGCATCCATGCTCTCGCGCCTCCAACAATCACGCATGGCGCTCTTATCCTTAGACCAAATTATGAGCCTAGAGACCGAAGAGCCTGAAAATGGCGAATACATTGAATTTGGTTACCTTGAACCCACCCTCACCTTAGAAGACGTGTCTTTCAAATACCCCAACACTGAGCGTCACGCTTTGGATAGGGTAAACCTGCGTATCAACCCGGGAGAGAAAATAGGCATTATCGGGCGGATGGGCTCGGGAAAAACAACATTCGGTCGTCTATGCGTGGGCTTTTATCGTCCCCTTGAAGGGGCTGTTAAATTTGGCGGGGTTGATATCCGTCAGATGGACACAGTGGCCCTGCGCTCGCGGGTTGGCTACGTTGCGCAAGATAACTATCTTTTCTATGGGACTGTGCGCGAAAACATTTCCTTTGGCGCCCTTGAAGCGGACGACCGCATGATTCTTCGCGCCGCCAACATCGCCGGAGTTACGGATTTTGTAAAAAACCACCCTGCCGGCTTTGGTATGCCCGTTGGCGAGCGAGGTATGTCCCTTTCTGGAGGCCAGCGCCAGTCCGTTGCCATTGCCCGCGCCCTTTTGCATGACCCTGATATCCTTATCCTTGACGAGCCTAGCAGTAACATGGATAACGCCGCCGAACATAACCTCAAGATGCGCCTTCAAAACGCCTTTGGTAAAGATAAAACCCTTATCCTTATCACCCACCGTTTTAGCATGTTGACCTTGGTAGACAGGCTTATCATCATCGATGACGGTAAAATCCTGGCCGACGGACCGAGAGATCAGGTGTTACGAGCTATTTCTCAACAGCCAAAATCCTAGAAAAACAGTTCTATTCATAGGGAAGCCCGTCATGCGCGGCTTCCCTAAACCTTTCCATCCCCCCTATGCTCCCCTATGTCCCCCTATGTTCGCCGGTCTTAATACCCCTATGAACCCTGCCCCCGCCTTCTGCGGGCTTCCTGCCTGCCTCGCCCTCGCCTAGCCGCTGCCTTATGCCTACCTGACCTCTGCCTCGTGCTTATTCCCCTTTTCATCCCGCCCTATGAAGCTTCTTAGGCTTGAGCATTTTTTGAACCTCCCCTGTAAAAGAGCAAGCCTTCAATAAGAGCGACCCTCTATAAAGAACGCCCCACGCACTCCTCTCGTTTTGCGGACTCCGCCAGCCACTTGGAGCCTCTGGGCATTGCTTAGAAATGGCATTTTACTCTTTTTTGACTACGCGTTGTCCTGTGCCTTGTCTATGTAAGTTACCTGTCCAGAGGCAAAGAAGCTGGCTAAAAAGAAAAACCCGCCTTAAGGGAATGGTTTCTGCCACAACGGTTTCACCAGGCGGGTAAAGAAAAGAAACCAGTAGCCCCTCTCCTTTTGTTCAAGGGCAGTATACGCCCGAATGAAAAACAAATAAAGCAGGTTGAAAGAATAGACGCATTTTCTACTGGTTGGAGGGAGTATCTTGAGCAAGAGAAAAACGTGGCTGGGAAATATTTAGTAATAAGCACGACCCCCCAAAAAACTCTCACGCTCTCACACTCATAATCTTTAGCAAGCCATGCCCCGCTTTCTTCCTATCTTTCACTTATAGTTCTACAAAATATTACTCCCGTATCGACTCCCGCATCAATCACCCACGTCACTTCCTATTCTTCTACCACGCACCACGAGAGAGCCATGTAACACCCTAGGTGTTTATTCCACCTTGACTAAAAAACCTTCAGGGCGAAAGTGCACTTCCGCCCTGAACATTTGTAAAAGGAGCATCACAAAATACTGATCTGTTTTAGATTCCAGCTTTGTTAAGTTATCGTTTCATCCTGAACTTATTCTCCGCCTTGAAGGCTTTCAATAAGCGCGGCGATTTCTTCGCGAATAACCTTGGCTGCCGCCGCCGCGACCATCTTATCCATATCCGCTGTAAAAGAGGTTAAACTCTCCCTTTGCTCTTCAACGACCCCTTCGAGTTGAGCCATCCGCTCCCCTTGTACAAGCAAACGTTGTTCAAGGCTGGCAATGACCTCATCCTTGTGAGCAAGGGCCTCTTCAAGGCTTGTACAACGCTCAAATAACTGTTGTGTTGAGGGGGAGCTTTCAAGATTATCAAGGCGCTCAAAAATATCGTGTATATCGTCATTCAAAGACTGCCCTGCGCCGTCACCCTGTTGTACTTCCGCCACTGGTGCGGAGACTGGGGGCGAAGACAGCATCTCGTCAAGAAGGGCGTCAAGCTCGTTAACATCCTCATCAAGACGGGTTCCAACAACCGCCGTTGAAGGCGACTGGTCAGCTGGCTGAACATCTTGTTCGTCCTGAACAGCATCAGCGCTACCATCCTCAGCTTGTGCCGCCGCGGCCATGGCGCTTTCAAAGGGATCCAAGGGCGCTTCAAGGGTTCCCAGTCCCTCAACATCAAGGGGCAGGTCATCACGCGCCGAAGCACCCTTGCCATCGAGTTCTTGGCTGTCTACAAAATCTGGGGCATCTGCGATATCTGGGGAGTCAGGCGTATCTGACAAAGACGCCGCTTGCAAGGCATCAAAAGCGTCTAAATCATTACTATCGATAGTCTCATGCCCAATCTCGCCGACAATGGCCTCTTGGGGCTGAGGAGCGTCCTCGCTCTCCATTTTGGCAACGGCGGCCTCAAAAACATCACCAAGAATATCAGCTTCAGCTTCAATTTCGGGCGACGTTTCGGGGCTAGCGACAGGTGGAGTCTCCACGCTGGTTTGTCCCAAAATCTCTGCTAACAGGTCAGCCTCCTGCGATGCGACCGCATCATCAGTATTCTGGTTATCCGTAGCATTTTGCGCTTCAAAGCTCGCGAAAACATCGGAAATGTCAGCGATATCAGAAGCGTCAGGCGTATCGGGCATATCTGAACCAGCCGAAGCGTCTAAGGAGGCTTGGCTGTCAGGAACGTCAGGGCTGGCGGAGGCCTCAAGGTCGTCTAATTCATCATCAAAGTCCAGCGGTTCCGGGGCTTCGGGTCTGCTCATTTCATCAAGAACATCCAGCTCGTCAAGGTTTGCCAACGCCTCATCAAGGGACGCCTCAATGCTTGCCTTGACCTCCCCTGCTCCCAAAGAGGCACCTTCGCTATCCAAATCGTCGCCACCAGCCAAAGTATCGTGGGATTTATCAGCCGTTGCGGGCGCTTCCGCCCCCAATTCAGCCAGCAAATTGTCCAAATCATCCATACTGGGCAAATCCAAGGATTCGTTAAGGTCAACTTCATGGTCCACGGGAGTGGGATCGGGAAAGGGCATATCCTCGGACTCTTGGCTTTCAAGGTCGTCCAGCATGGAGTCGAGGTTTGCGGCAAAGTCCGCTTCCGCATTGTCAGAAGAGCCTTCCGCCACGCCTTTACCAACTTCTACTACTTCAAGAAGGTCAAGGATGTCATCGTCCATAGCGTCTGCATCCATAACTTCAGAGGGCTTTTGTTCACTCACCATATCCCATCCACAAAGGTTGCGCCGGACAAAAGGCCCGGACAGGGTAATACATTCTAGAGCGACATTACCCTTTTTATAAGATTGGTGTCAACAAGCGGGGGATTGTGATGCCTCTAGAAGCCCTACCAGTCAAGAATTTTGACCGCAAACACCTGTTGAACATCTTGCTAAAGGGTGAATAGCCCTCTGTGAGGAGCCTGGGGGGACAGCGCCCCCCAGGCTAGCCTGTTATTTCAGCCTGTAAAGCTCTCCAATGGGGTAATTTTCAAAGCACGAGGCTGTGGAGAAGCGCCGAAAACAAAGGTGAACCTTTCACTATCCTAAGCCACACCCTGAGGCGCATTCTGAGTTACATCCTGGGCCTCACCCCATACCCTTACGCGTCCATGCTTTTTTGTTCTTGGTTCCTTAGCCCTCAAAACTTTCCACGGCCTTTTGCATGGCGGCGAAATCTTCGTCAGTGTGAGCAAAAGACACCATAGCCACTTCAAAACCAGAAGGAGCGATATTAATGCCGTTGGCGCGCATATGCTTGAAATACCTCGAGTACCTTTCGGTATCGCTGGTTTTGGTCGATTCAAAGTCAACAATGGGCTCTGTGGTGAAGAAAACCGTAAACATACTTGCCAAACGGTTGATGGTAACGGGAATACTCTTCGCCTTAAAAATCGCTTCCAGCTTTTGGCAATGCTTTTCCACACGAGCCTCTAAGGCGGCGTAGTCAGATTTTTTTAACACGCTCAAAGTGGTTATGCCCGCGGCGACGGCAAGGGGGTTACCCGACAAGGTGCCTGCCTGATAGACCGTTCCAGAAGGCGCGATGTGTTGCATGATTTCACGCTTACCGCCATATCCCCCAACGGGCAGGCCGCCACCAATAATTTTACCGATGGTGGTTAAATCAGGCGTAACTCCAAAGCGTGCCTGGGCTCCGCCAAACTCTACCCGAAAGCCCGTAATAACTTCATCAAATATAAGCAAGCTGCCAAACTCATCACAAAGCTTACGCAAGCCTTCCAAGAAACCCTTCTGGGGTAATACAAGTCCCATATTGCCCGCGGCTGGCTCAACGATAATGCCGGCGATATCGTCGCCGTGTTCTGTAAACAGCGCTCGTACGGCTTCGAGGTCGTTATAGGGGGCGAGTAAGGTGTGAGCCACAACCTCGGCAGGAACACCGGGCGTTCCGGGAATGGCAAGGGTTGCTACACCTGAGCCGGCGCTTGCCAAGAAGGCGTCGCCATGGCCGTGGTAGCAACCATGAAATTTAATAAGCTTATTCCGCTTTGTATAGCCACGGGCCAAACGAGCCGCGCTCATGGTGGCCTCAGTGCCGGAGTTGACCAAACGCACCATCTCCATGGAGGGCATGGCTTCGCTTATCATTTGAGCGATAATAACCTCCCCTTCGCAAGGAGCGCCGTAGCTTGTTCCCTTCTCAACGGCTTCATGTAAAGTCTTGGTCACTTCGGGGTGAGTGTGCCCTAAAAGCATGGGACCCCATGACTGAACAAAGTCGATGAGGACGTCGCCGTCTACGGTGGTCATGGTGCTTCCCTTACCACTGGCGATAAAAACAGGGTCTGCTCCAACGGATAAACAGGCGCGAACAGGGCTGTTAACGCCACCGGGGATATAATGCTTTGCCTTTGCGAAAAGTTCTTGTGAACGTGTGGTCATATGTTCTCCTCAAAACGTCGTATTAAAAATAAACCATGGATGTTTTTTTCAATTCCTTGATACTTTCAAGGATGGCGTACTCATTAAAACCGGGATACTGCCGCAATTCTTCAATAACCGCTTCGCAGTCGCCGGGTTTTTGCCCATGAATCATGGTGTACAATTCATAAGGCCAGTCCGAAGCCGAAGACGGACGAAAATAACAGTGCGATATCATGGCGTGCTTTGCCGCGAAAGCCCCCAACTCTTCAACAATGTCTTCGGTCACAATCCAAGCCACCATGGCGTTGTGGGTAAATCCAGCCTTCTGGTGCTTTAAGCTCGCCCCAAAACGTCTGATGGCGCCGCTTTTTTTAAGCTTTTGCAAAAGGTTGAGCACCTCTTCCTCGGTGCATCCAACTTCTTCAGCAATGGCGGCGTATGGCTCCAGACAATCGGGTAAATTTTTTTGCACAATACGCAAAATCGCGCGTTCTTGCTCGGTAAAAACTCGTGGGGTTGCCATTTTCCTCTCCGTCAATGAAATTCAATAGTAGTGTATTCTCTGATGTCACTCTGGTTAACAGGTGCTAACACAGGTGACCTATGAGATGTCTTCTATAGCCGCCCAAAACCAAACAAAGCAAAGCAGGGGCCGTTACTATTCAGCTATCTTACGTTTGCCACAAGTGAAGCAAACTCGGGCGTGCGCTATCAACAGCGCTCCCCCGCAAGAGCCCATGGGGACTCCTTCTCAAGGGCAGAAGTATACAGCCTCCCCGCTTGGGTGGCAACCAGCTATATTGTTACTCAGTCAGCAGGGTATTTTCTCGTATAATCTCATAGTACCTGCTCACGGATCACCATGCCATTTCCCCTCATTAAGAGCCTTGGCAGTTGCCCTAATGTCCTAATACCCTTGGGCCGCTCTCCTGCTCACCTGCCAATGTTCTTCTGGCAATGTTCTTCTGACAGTGTCCTTCTGGCAGTAGCTTCTGCTTCCTTTAGTATTTTCCTACCAACAGCAGGTCACCCCCTCCATACTCACGCCCCTTGCATGATGGTCTCATCATAACATGACCATGGCGAGCTTATGCCCCGACCATAATTATACCAAAACATGAGCACAACGCGCCCATGCCACATTCAGGGCACTTGCAGGACACTTTCACGTCCTCAGCCTCACTTTCTTGCGGTAGCTTTACGATAAGCATATTATACTAATAAGTTATTTTTCGCCAACAGAATGACGCCTAAGCCCACCAAATTCCGCATATTGAGGCTAAAAAGCGACTTATCCTTGACCAGCGCAATAAAGCAGGGCACACTTTTTGTTTACTTCCCATACGTTATAATCGCATCATTTTTGAGCCTCTTTTTGATAGTAAGGTTGAGCATATGAATATTGCAGTTCTTGGAAGCGGTAGCTGGGGAACAGCCGTCGCGAGTATTTTAGCCGAAAAAGGGCACAGGGTTCGCCTTCTTGGTCGAAACGACAAGGCCATGGACGAAATCAACAGGTTCCATGAAAATAAACGTTATTTACCCGGTATCCCCCTCGCCAAAAGCCTCACAGGCACCACCAATGCCGAAGAAGCGCTCCATGAGGCCGAAATTTGCCTCCTTGCGGTGCCCGCCCAGTTTTTGGGTGAGAACCTCAAACGCTATGCCAACCTCGTCCCCCAAAGCATCATCCCCATCTGCCTTGCCAAAGGGATAGAAATAGCGACACACAGGCGCATGAGTGAGGTTGTGGCGGAAAACTGGCCTTTTGCCATACATCGCTACGCTATTTTCTCCGGCCCATCCTTTGCCCAGGAAACCGCCCAGGGGCTCCCCACCGCCGTTGCCCTCGCCTGTTCCGACCAAAGTCTTTGTGAAACCTTGCGTGAAGAGCTTTCCCATAACCGCCTTCGGGTCTACTCCAGCAATGACGTGCTAGGCGTTGAAATTGGCGGCGCTTGCAAAAACATCATCGCCATCGCCGCCGGAGTTTGCGACGGTCTCAATCTTGGCACCAACGCGCGAGCCGCCCTCATAACAAGAGGCCTTGCCGAAATCACCCGTCTGGGCGTTAAGCTTGGTGCAAACCCCACCACCTTCATGGGGTTATCGGGCATGGGCGACCTCGTCCTGACCTGCACAGGCCCCCTCTCTCGCAACCGAAGCGTCGGGCTGGCCCTTGGCGAAGGCAAAAGCATCGATGAAATTTTGCAAAGTATGCACAATGTCGCCGAAGGAGTGCCCACCACCAAGGCGGTTTGCGCTCTGGCCCAAAAGGCGGGAGTTGAAACGCCCATTGCCAAGAGCATGTATAAGGTATTATACGAAGGTTGTTCCCCTGCACAAGAAGTCGATGCTCTTTTGGCAAGAACCCTGAAAGATGAATAACCGCAAACCAGATAAGGTCTAACCCATGCTTACCCTCGAAAATTTTACCAAGGCCCGCGAAGTTCTTAAAACTGTTATTCGTCCTACAAATCTCATTTTCAGCGAATATTTTTCACGAACCACAGGAAATCAGGTCTATATTAAGCCTGAAAACCTCCAAATTACCGGCGCCTATAAAATTCGAGGAGCCTTTTATAAACTAAGCGAGATGTCAGCCGAACAGCGCAAAAAGGGCATTATCACCAGTTCCGCCGGTAACCACGCCCAAGGCATCGCCTACGCTGCCCAGCTCAAAAGGTGCAAGGCTACAATTGTTATGCCAACCACCACCCCGCTCTTAAAGGTCAATAATACCAAACGTTATGGGGCCGAAGTGGTTTTGCATGGCGACATCTACGACCACGCCTATCACCACGCCATCGCCCTCGCCAAAGAACATGGCTATGAGTTCGTCCATCCCTTCGACGACCTTCAAATAGCCACGGGCCAAGGCACCATTGCTTTTGAAATACTCGAAGACCTCGATAAAATTGACATCATCCTCGTACCCATCGGAGGCGGTGGACTTGCTGCCGGGGTCGCCACCTTGGCCAAAATCCTTAAGCCTGAAATTCAGGTCATCGGCGTAGAACCCACTGGTGCCGCTTCCATGAGCGCCTCCTTAAGCAACGGTACCATCACCAGCTTAACAACTGTCCGTACCATTGCCGACGGGGTGGCTGTTCAAACCCCCGGGAAAATTGTCTTCCCCTATATCCAGCAAAATCTGGATTATATTATTACCGTAGGCGACACAGAACTTCCCAATATTTTTCTGGATTTAATGGAAAACCACAAAATGATAGCTGAGACCTCGGGTCTGCTCTCGCTGGCGGCCATCCGTCACCTTGGCTGCACCAATAAAACCATCGCCTCCATTATCACCGGAGGCAACATTGATGTCATCACCATGCCAAGCCTCTTGCAACACGGCCTTGTTCATCGCTCGCGCGTCTTCACCGTGTCGCTCCATTTACCCGACAGACCCGGCGAACTGTCCACGGTTTCTGGCATAATCGCCCAAGCCCGTGGCAACGTGGTTAAGCTTGAACACAACCAGTTTTACGACATTAACCGAAGCGCCGCCGTTGAACTGCGCATTACCATCGAAGGCTTCGGTAAAGAACACAAAGATATTATTTTCAATAAGCTTATTGAGGCTGGCTACAACCCCATCTCGGTCAACCCCGCCACAAGCTTTTATTAGGCTGGCCTAAAAGGCCGGGTTCTGCCTCCCGCCCGCAATGCCAATCGTGGCCCGCCCCAGACAGGGGCATGGTGCCCTTGCAACCCCGTGTAACAATGGCGTGGGCAATCGCGTGAATATCGGGGACAACCTCGTGAATACGTCAGACGAACCTCAAGCCGACAAGAAACGTGAATATTAAGATAAATGCCGAGTCAAGGAAGTGAGGGCTCTGCCAAGCCTAGGCAAAGACATGACGCCCTTGCAACCCCAGCAAGATATACGGCAATTACATTAGAAAAGACAAAAGAATAAGGAAGTGAATATGAGTAGCACCATTGACGATCTCACCATCCAATATGAAGAAAACGGCACCATTTTGGTAAAAGAACTGGACAAGGCCGTTCTCACCAAAGGCGCCTGGTCAACCCTTGTTTTCCGCTATCAGCAATGGGAAAACGCCAAAAACGCTTATAGCGCCGATAAATATACCATACGACGCTATAAAAAGTTTCAAGGCGAATACAAGCCTCAGTCAAAATTCAATATCTCAAGCCTTGACCAAGCCAAAAAAATTATCGATATCCTCACCAAATGGGTGGACGAAGCAGAAAGCGAAGTCGAAACCAAGGACGAAACCAAATAGTACGGACTTCCCCAGTTTCAAAAGCGGTTTTGACCTCTAGCAAAAAGGCGACATTTCTGTCGCCTGCCGCTTTTTAGGTTCCGTCAGACGACGAAGACACATGATTTTCTAAAACACCATCGGGTGTTAAGCCAGAGGACATTGGGCCAGATGACATAGAACCAGATGGCGCGTCCAAAGGGCCAGCGCCCCTTTCCAGCCCCTTAGCCACAAAGCGAATAGTGACAGAAGCATTGGAAGCCAAAGGTGCCCCTTCATGTCCTTGATAAGGAAGAGGAACATCAATATACACTGTTACCCAACGCATGCTCTCGGGTAAAATACTCCTCCATCCCCCCTCAACAGGAACCAAAGCCGTGATGGTTCCTTCCAAGACGTCGCCCCCATAAGAAGGAATCTCCACCTCGCACACATCACCCGTTTGTAGCGCCCGACTTGCCAAACCGGAAACTCGGCTGGTAACGATTAAGGTAAACCCATGCGTAGGTCGCAGGCTGAGGATAGGTTGTCCTTGTTCCACAATGCTCTGATTTTCCACTTGAACTGTCGTCACAACGGCGGACGAAGGCGCGAAAAAAACCGATTGGGCGTAGAGCCTTTTGAGCGTATCATGTTCTGCCTTAAGAACTTCATACTCTTTAACACGAACATCGGCAGGCACGGCGGCAAGACCGCTTTCTTCCTGAATGAAGCGAATGCGGTTTCGTTCTTTTTCAAGGGCAGCACGCGCCAGGCTCACTTCCGTAAACTGACGGGTGGCCTCCTCAACACGTGCTTTGCTGGCTTTGGCTCTGTCTTGGGTGGTCTTTAAGGCTTGCTCGGTTATGGCGCCCTTATAAAACTGCTGTTGGGCTTTGCGCGAAGCCACCTGAGCCCGTGTTTCTTCCAGAGAAACGGCATTTAGATGCTCTCTGGCGCTCTTTTCTTTTTCTTCGGCCCTTCGTAAGCCTTCGTCGGACGAGGCAACCACGTCTTTGTGGCCTGAGTGCCCTACATAACCGCCATACTCTAGCGGCAAAGCCATTTCCAAGGGGGCTAGGCGCTGTTCCAAGGCTGCCATTTGCTTACGCAAGGCGGCCCCTTCCACGGAACCAAGATAGTCACCCGCTGCAACGTGCCTTCCTTCTTGAACAGCTAAATCCACAACACCCGCTCGCGCGGCAAAAAAGTCCAGCTTAGGGTCAATAATCCGACTGCCATGAAAACCTTGCAAGGTATAAAAACTGTACAGCAAAGCACAGCAAAGAATGGCCCCAAACCCTAGGGCAAAGAGAACAATTCGACTATTAAGCCGTTTTTTACGAGGGGAAGGCATAGCTATATGGGGGGCGTTCACGGTGTTCTTTCTCCTTGGCAACAACCAAAATTGGTCTATGACGAGTATAAAGCAAAATATATACCAGTCCAGCAAAAGAACCATCCTCTTTCAGAGGGGGTAAAATAACGGTAAAAAGGTTGCCAGATATTAGAAAAGTGCGTAATAGATAAAGGTCAATCGACAACAATTTGAAGGAGTCACCATGAAAGTTTATTACGAAAA
>CAZYJQ010000020.1:0-30202 GCA_964647835.1 uncultured Desulfovibrio sp.
ATGACGACAACAGCCCCATGGGAAGGCAGGAAACAGGCGGACGAGCTTCCGTTCCCATTTTTGTTGACTACCGCAAGGTTGTGGATCAATTCACCGAACCTGAGGCTTTTGAGCGCCCCCCCAGCATTAATATGGTAGGCGTAAGCCCTGAAACTGGCTCACCCGGTGGTTCCCTTGTCCTGCCCTTTGTGGCGGGTACGGAATATAGCTCCGGCCCTGCGGGCTTCTATAACGAAGGAACCCAAGAAATCGAAATTGGTGAAGACCTCATGAAACAGATGATTTTCTAGGGGTAGTTACAGAAAAGCGCTCAGAGCCTGGCCTAAGCCTTGCTACAATCCTTAGGACGCGCCAAACTTGAACCCTCGGGCGTGAGCACTCCGCATCGAAACCCGAGGACGAGCCTCAGGACTCATTAAGGCGAATTGGGGCTCTGCCCCATACCCCGCCAGGGGATAATCCCCTGGACCTTGAATAACAACTACCTTTGTGAGGCAAGCAGAAATAGTTTAATACGTCCTAAGTCTAGGTCCGAAGCTGATTGAAAAAAGAACGACAAGGATTACGAAACAGTAAAAAACCGCTCAAGGCAACCATGCCTTGAGCGGTTTTTCGTGTTAAGAAAGCTTGTTAAACAGTATCTTTTAAAGTTTTTCCGTCGTCTTCCAGCCTTCCTTGGTTTTCATTCTGGCCCTAGCCTTCGCCCTTAACGGAACCCTGCCCGTAATTTTCTTCTTGCATGACCTCTTGCAGGGCCGAAGGAAGGTGTGCTAATAACTCATGAATCTGGGTGGCGGGGGTCACCTTCGCTTTGTGTCCCATAAGTCTATTGGCCTTGGCGGCCATACGGCAGGCCTGCGCCATGGGGAGCCCGTGTGCCAACAGGGCCGAAACAATGCCTGTAACCGTATCACCAGAACCGCCAATGGCCTCCATGGGAGGTAAAGATGGCTCCGAGACCGTGCCCACAACCTTCCCCTGAATGACCACATGGTCAGTTTTCCCTTTAACCAGCATATTGCGCGCGGCGCCACCCGTTTCAACGGCCCGCTGAATCATCTTGGGGGTGTCCCCTTCATCTGCCAGTAAAAAACCCCGTGTATAGAAAGGATGGGGGGCTTCTTCGTCAGCTAAAAAAGCCAACTCACCCGCGTCCGGCGTAAACAGGTCAAAATCTGGGCCGCAGTTGGACATTTTAACGGCGTACATATACCCGGCGTCCGCCACCAGCAAGGGACGCTCCGCCATCTCGTCCACCGCGTTTAGAATCTTTATTTGCCAATCCACATCAGGCAAGAGATAATGAAAGGTTATGCCCTCGAGAGCAAGGGTGGGCAACAAAGTGCATAGCTTTTGATAAAGGGCGCGACTCCCTTTGCCTGTTCCCGTATCTTCAGCCAACAAAGCATACGGAGCAAGTCCTCCAATAGTTTCTGAAGCTATGCAGGCCGCCGCCATCAAAGCCGGAGTGCCCCGGGCAATGGAATGCTTCTGCCCTGAAAGGGTCAGGGTAGTATCATGGAAAGACAGTTGCCCAAAATCCAGCTTCTCGCCCTCTTTGGGCACAGTTCCGCAAATTAACCACGACATAAGCGCACCATCTCAGCAAACGCGAGCTGTAGCGAAAAGGCGCACAACGTTTGACCATATTGTTTGGGTTCTGGGGCCTCGTTCAGGTTTTTTCCTACGAGCAACGAAGCCAGATAAGGGACATCAGGACAGCCGCCGCCCGATATGTTCACAATGGTCAAATCGGCTTTGTTAACGGTAATTTTCATATTAGCCGCCCTCACCATGAGCCACTCCCCATAGTCTTTTACCTGAAACAAAGAAACGGGCTCTAAAAGGGAACTATATACAGGCACCACTGCCAAGGGCACGACCCCTTCCAGCTCAAGAACACTGCGGTAGCGCAACTCTTCCAGCAAAGGGAATTCCAAAATCATGTCGCAACCCGTCCGCAACTGAGGCGGCGGGCCTTTCACTGTTACAGCAAGGCCGTGCCCTTCAAGAATTTGTTGAGCCGCGATAACTTCGCCTGTGTGGGCAAAAACAAGCATAGCCTTATCAGCCAAGGCTTTGGCAGGAACACTTTTCCCGCCAAACCTCAGCTTATTGCCAACACCGCCGACTTTTTGGGTAAAACGAGCCCAAAAACCTTGCGCAGATCCTTTGTTACGCGGCTCTTTTTTCATATATATTGCCTTGTTATGCGATAGAGAATTCCCAATCGCTTTCTATTTGTTAAATTCCATGGTGTACACTTCGCCATCAAGGACTTCGGATGTTTTTTCCCATCCTAAGTGCGCGGCGATGCGCGAAATATTTTCATGGCTCGCCGTTGAATCAGCCTGCACACGAACCTTCCCAGACCCCTGTCCTTCCAGTACCTTTTTGACCATGAGCATGGGCTGGGGGCAAGAAAGACCGCAAGTATCAACACTGTGTATTGTCGTCATAATGGTATCCTCTTTAAGCGTTATGAGTTACGCACGTTTACGGCAATACAACACGCCGATAATCAAACAAACAGCCATGCCAATACCCACGGCTAGGGGGCCGTTGGGGCCAACACCCGCGCCGGAACTCGCCGTTCCCCAAAGGTGAGCAATGGCGGCTCCAACCAAAACACCTGCGGCAAAAACGCCCGCGTCAACATCCCCTTCGCCGCTCATAAAGAGCTGTCGTCCGGGGCATCCCCCGGCAAAGGCAAAGGCGAGGCCAGCTAAGACCATACCGCCAAAATTCCAAAGACCATCAGTGTGAGCCACGGGCTGACCTTCAAAACCCATATTGAACTGACCAAGCAAGATATTGGTTGCAAATGCCGCCACAATGAGCCCCGCCACACCTCCAAAGAGGTGGAACTGTTTAAACAGGAAAATATCGCGCAAAGCGCCCATGGTGCAAAAACGACTGCGTTGCGCCAGCATGCCGATAATCACGGCAAAGCCCAAGGCAAAACCAAGGGGAGCGTACATGGAGCCGGGGCCGGACTGTGAATAAAACAAGGGGCCGCTTTTAGCTACACCAGCTTCCGGAGCGTAAATAACTCTTAAAGCCAAGAGGCCTAAGAAAATCACGGGGAAAATAAAGCCTGTCCAAGTGGGAAGGCTACGGTTACGCCCCAAGGAAAAACCGCGGCGGAAGAAAAGCGTGGCTATAAAAATACCTACGCCAAGACCTGCGATACCTGCTAGGGCATTCAAATCGCCGCCAGCCAAACGCAAAAAAGCCCGCCACGGGCAACCCAAAAAGACCAAAGCGCCAAGGGCCGCGAAAATACCCAAGACAAAACGAATAGCAGGGGAAGAACCGCCTCGAGCGCGAAAATCGCCAACCATCATAGCCGCGATAGAAGCCCCCAAAACCAGGCCGATAATTTCAGGACGCAGATATTGTACTATGGGCGCGTGGTGCAAGCCCAAAGCTCCGGCGATATCACGCTCGAAGCAAGCCACGCATAATCCCATGTTTCCGGGGTTCCCTAATTTTTGAAGAAAAACGGCCAAAACACCAATAATGCCACCCACCGCGATTATTCCGACGGGGGTAGCAAAAAGAGCAGACCAACCCATACGCTTTTGCATAATAGTACCTTATTGTATCCGGATAAAAGGTTTACCGTTTCAACACGAAACAAGCGCACAGACCTGTTTCGCGAGACGGTCTCATTTCCCGGCTTATGGCGGCAAAAGGCGTACAGTTAGAATCTTATACAGTACCTCCCATTGCCATGACACCTCTACAACCTGCAAAGGCTACGCTTCCATAAGCTCACTTTGTCAAGCCGCATACCCTGCGACTCCACATGGCTCACTGAAACTTGTGACGCATCGGCGTACCTCCATGACAATGATAGTCTGTTTATAAACAGCCACAATGACCATACAAAAAATAATCCTTCTTCTCAATAAAAATGTGTTTTTCATTCTGCCACAGGAAACTACCTTTCTCACAGCGAACAGCCAAGCAACCGCAGAGTCCGCCAGCGCAAAGCTAAAGCGCGACAGAACAAACTCTGGGAACAACACCGACAAAACCAGTCAGAAAGCCACGCCACAACCTCAAAACAACGAAATAAGCCGAGGAGGAAAAAGAAAACCAGAGAGCTTTCCCCAAAGGGACTGGAGAAGCGCCCTTTGGGGAAAGCTCATGCTGTAAATTTTATCCATAAAGTTCGGGGAAAGCGTAGAGAGAGTCCAGAGAGGATCCGGGGAAAATGACATATGAAAAAAATGGCAGGCCAGACCTGTGAAAAGGCGAGGGAAAAGATTGGCGAAGAAATGGCTGAAAAGGGAATCAAAAGAGCAAAAGCACTATGTTTTGCCAGATGGCGGTGAGGTCAAAGGATAACAGACCGCAACAATTCAGTTTATTACCAAAGAACTAAGTTCCTCATAAGCAAGGACTTGCGACGCATGCACAGCCGAAAAAAAAATCGCTGTGGTTTCAGTTGGCCCAGTGAGAGCATAAAAAAGCTTCGTCTAGACTTAGGACTTATTAAACAATTTCTGCTGGCCTTACAAAGATAGTTATTATTCAAGGTCCAGGGGATTATCCCCTGGCGGGGCTTGGGGCAGAGCCCCAATGCGCATTAATGAGCCCTGAGCCTAACTGCCAAGAAGCATAAATTCTTCAATGGCTTGCGAGAATAAAATTCCGCCTCCCGGTTCAGAAAGGAAGGGCAATTCGCGGATGGAGCGGGTAATGCCGTCAATGTGTTCACGAGGAGCGACAATGAGCAGTATTTCTTTTTCAGGAACAAGACGAATACCGAAAAATTTCACGTCTTCCTCTGTGCCCGTACCTCGCGCGTTAACAATGGTACCGCCTCGGGCTCCAGCCTTGCGGGCCGCCGCCATGGTATCGTCGGCAAAGCCCTGATTCACTATCACCACCATTAAAACATGACCAGAATCCATATTTGTTTCCCTGGCTGCTAAGGCCGCCTCATCGGCGGCGCTGTTTTTTACAAAAACATGACTCACGTCAAGAACCATTGCCTGGCCTCTGATTTTCTTCTGGGCTTTGCCACCCGCCATCTTAATGGCGAGCAAAACCATGGGCGCTTCCTCGCCTAAAATGGTGATAACCACGTCTTTATGACTGTCACCCAAGGCCAGCGCCCGCATCAAAGCCGAGCCTTCTACAGAACGCCCATGGATAACCGTGCCCCCACGGGCTCCAGCTTCCTTGGTCACGTTCACCAGTTCATCGCCGCAGTCACGATCAACTAGACTTATTAATAGTTTGAACACCGGGCTTATCCTTTTTCTTTCCAGTTATCCAAGAGCGGCGGTTGCTCTACCTGTGGTTATTCACCAAATACAATCTTGTCGCTGTTTTTCTCGGCCCTATTCTGCTTGGCTCTTAACAGCCCTTTGCCCAGCCTGACCTTTATCTGACTTGCGCTTTAGTCTGGCTTGCCTTTGTCTGGCTTATCTCAAGCTCGACTATTGCCCTTTTTAGCACTGTTCTACGTTAACGCTCTCGGCCTTAACGTTGTCCGCCTTGAGCCTGTGCTTCTTGACGGCTAAAAATAAGACCGAATAATTGAAGAATGACGAGGGGAACCATGGCGATGCAAGCCATGACCACAAGAACCGAACCTTGAGTGGCAGCAAGGGAAAAATGGGACACCCCCACCACAAAGGTGAGGAGGAAAAACAAACTGACAGGGCCAATCACAACGCCGCCAGCGTCAAAGGCTATACCGATGTATAGCCTTGGGGTACAAAGCGTGAGGCCCAGAGCGAGCAAATAGCCTATACCCAATATTCCCCAGACAGAGATACCGTAAAGCACATGAGCCATACCAAGGGCTCCCCCCATAGCTCCGCTTAAACATAGCAAGCCAACAAGCATATGACGTTTCATTGAACCGCCGAGGGCATTGGTGACCTGCGTCCCCCAGACCCAAACCGCGGGTTCAAGATACATGGCAACAAACCCAAACACAGCGGAAAAAGCCATAACAAGAGCCTTATCGCCCGTGTGCTCAAGGACTTGACCTAAAGTTTCACCAACAAAGGAAGCGCCGGGGACAAGCCCCCCCATGAGACCCGTTAAAATAAGCATCATGCCAAAGCCAGCGTATACAATGCCAAGGGCCATGCGTCGCGCCTTAATGCCCGGCAATTTTAAAAAAAGAGCTTGGAACAAAAGGAATAGCCCCGCCAAAGGAATCAGGACGAAGGCGACACTTTGGAAATTACCCAAGCTTAAGTGAAGGTAATAGGGCAAGAGCTCTATGCCCGTGAGGGCCTGAGGCAAAGCCAAGACGGTTTCAGAAGACCGCTGGCCTATCAAGGTTAGCGCCGTCACGAAGATAACCCCCAATGAAAGCAGACCAATGAGGCCAAAGCTGGCGCTATTACTCGAGCTTACCTTGGCAGTCGAGGTTACGCCCATCCCTAAAGCCATAAGCAAGGCCACAAGTATGGGTCCCGTGGCTCCACCGCCACTGGCGAAAACTAGTCCTAAAAGATCAGGGTCAACGAAAAACCAGCACAAAAGAAAGACAAGGGGATAACTTAAGAGAAGAATCTTTTTGAGGGGAATTTTCAACAAAATACGCGCCACCCCAATCACAGCGAAAAATCCAACGCCAAAGGCCGGGCCTTCGGTAAAAAAGCGGGGATGCACATTATTAGAGACGACTTGAGGTAAGGCCCCTATGAAATGCAGACAGGGTTCGGCATAGGCCGCGCCAACACCAAAAACAAAGGCAAGTACCAGCACAAGGGGCATATTGCGGGAATGGGGCAAAGCCGCACCAACGGCCTGACCAAAGGGCACCAAACCAACCTCGGCTCCTGTTAAAAAAAGCGCTAACCCAACCACAAGGAGGGCGCACCCCACAAGCCATTGGTGCAAAAGAGCCAAGCCAAAGGGCGCAGAAAGAAAATAAAAAACGAAAATTACGCCCATGAGCGGCAATAGGGAAAAGGTGGCTACCTTGAGCTTTTCAAATAACACAGCATCCTCACGAAATAATTCTCATCTGTCAGGCCATAAAAAAGGCAGAACCAATGTCCAAAACAAGGAAAAGGCTCTGAAAAATATCCGCCTGAAAAAATATCCACCTGACAAACGTCAAAAGAATACGCTATTTTAGAGAGTCTGACCAGATTCCCGCTAAAAACCGCTCAGGGCGTCCGCCTTGGGCGCAACCAAGCGAGTGTCTAACATTTTTTTCTCATCCTCATAACCGGGAGCGCCCAGGCGGGCATTGGCAAGTCTTTTACCGAACTCCACCGCAGGCTGATCAAGGGGGTTAATGTCCAACATCCACCCAGTCAACAAGGTCGTCGCCATTAAAAGGCCCATAAGACGACCGCAGGCTTCTTCATCTGCACTTGCCATAACGCACTCCACCACGGGAATATACTTATGAACAAAGGCCAAGTGCGTGCCCGTGGCTTCCGCTTGAAGCAAATCGCCAAAGCGCTGACCACGCAAATATTCCCAGCCGGGTAACACTGTTTCCCCAAAGGCCGGGCCTTTGCCCAGTTCAGGGGCATGGATAAAGAGACATCCCTTATTAGGCCGCCCCGCCAAAAACATTTGCTGTAAAGAATGCTGGTCGCTTACCCCGACGGCGGGTAGCGGCATGGAACCCTTCCCTTCTTTTCCGAGGCTCTCGGCCCATAACTGGGCAAACCACTGCCCCAGCTCGCTCCACATAGGGATGTAGTTAAAAAAGATGAGTTCGTCATAACCTTGCCGGGTCAATTCATAGGCCCACAGGGCAAGGCGAAAAGCTGGATGCGAGTAGAGGAGAAGTTCATCACCGGATTTTAGATGACTGGAATTAGCTCCTGACCCTAACAGCCCTTGCGAAACCGCCTTCACACCACGTAAAAACCCTTGCCAATCCATACCCATAAAGGCCGCGGGAAACACTCCCACCGCCGACATGACGGAATAGCGACCGCCTAAAGCGGCCGGTACGGGCAAACTCGCCAGACCGCAAGTAGTCGCCTCCTCGCGTAAAGGGCCCTTTTCCGCGTCGGTTATGGCGACCACATGTTTGGCCCAACTCGCGCCTAGTTCTTTCTGAAGCCACTCTTTAAGCAAAAAATATTGCGCCATGGTCTCTATGGTAGAGCCGGACTTAGAAATCACCGCCACCACAACATCTTTGGCATCAAGGTGACTAAACCAACTCTCCAAAGTATCCGCGTCAATATTGTCGGCAATCCAGAGCCAAGGGCCTTGGTGACCAGGCCTGTCCTGCCCCGGAGCAAAGGCTTTTTGCAGGGCTTTAGCCCCCAGAGAAGACCCCCCGACACCTAAGAGAATGAGGTGTTTCACCGGAGGGAGCCCCGCCATAAGGGGGGGGAGGTTGGTTTCTAAGGAGTCTAAAAAAGAAAGGTCGATGAAGGGAAGCAACCCTTCGCTGACATCGTCATGAAGACGCTGGGCCAGACCTCTAGCACGCTCTTCGCCAAGTATCTGGGCGGCTAAAGAGTCGGGTGAGGTCTTTCCATGGGAGGGAAGACGGCCTGCAAAAGCATGGGAAAAATCCAACCGATGCAATGTCACAAAGATACCTCAAAACTTTTTAAGAACAGACACGAGCGACCGCAAACGACCACAGACGACCGCAAATGATAAGGACAGCACCTTACTTAGTCGGTAGCACAATCAAGGAGAAACAGGCGCAGGAAAATCAGCGAAAAGAACAAGCCTACTTACCAGAGAGCTATCGCGCGCAGTAAAACAGAGTTGTCAGCGACCCTCATAATACCCTATGCCTTTCACCTATGCAAATAGACTATTGCCGTAGATAAAAAAAGCGCCAAGGAAAACCGCCAAAAGGCGGCAAAAAAAAACGGGAAAGAAAAGGAAACATCCAAAAATCCACAAGAACCCAAAAAGGGTGAATGATACCTGTAAGATAGCGACAAAATGGCTGTGTGGGGGGAGAGTGTAGAAGAAAGGGGGCAAGTACTCTTAACTCAACCGTATGAGGGAAGAGAGACTATGAAGCTCAAGGCTCTATGGTGTAAAGGGTATGTGAGAAATCGCCCTGCCCTGAATGGAGGGGTCGACAAAAAGACGGCTCAGTAAAAGGACGGCCCGACAACAAGACAGTCAGCAAAAAGAGGGTTCAGCAAAAGGACAACCAAACCAGAGGGAATCTAGCAAGGAGACGGTTCAACGAATCCAGTTGGGAAATTCCACAAGGATATTGTGGGTGAAGGTAACCATTTTATCGAGCATCCAAGGAAAAGCCAACAATAAGGCGAGGAAAATGGCGACGATTTTAGGCACAAAGGTCAAGGTTTGCTCTTGAATTTGGGTTGCGGCCTGAAAAATACTGACAATAAGCCCCACACCCAACCCTACGCCAAGCATAGGCAAGGCTATCATGAGCGTTGTTTCCATGGCGTGACGCGCGAAACCAATTACAAATTCTGGGGTCATAGCGTCTCCTTACACAGGCGGCTGATAGAGTAAAAAGCTGTTGACCAGCGACCCGACAAGTAGGCTCCAGCCGTCCACCATGACAAACAGCAATAGCTTAAACGGCATTGAAACCATCATGGGCGGCAACATCATCATCCCCATGGCAAGGAGAATACTCGACACCACCATGTCCAAAATAAGGAAGGGGATATAAATGAGAAATCCAATGGTAAAGGCCGTTTTAAGTTCACTTAAAATAAAGGCCGCCGCGAGGCTTATGGTGGGCACATCATCCTTGGTGGCAGGGCGATCCAGTTGAAGGATTGTATAAAAAATAGAAAGGTCTTTTTCGTGCGTATGCGTGAACATAAAGCCACGCAAAGGTTTTTCTGCCCGCTCAATGCCTTCCAGAAGGCTTATTTCTTCACGCAAATAAGGCTGTAGCGCCGTGGTATTCATCTCTTTCCCCACGGGCATCATAATGGCTACGGTCATGAAGATAGCCAGACTCGCGAGGACTTGGTTGGGGGGAACTTGTTGAATACCCATGGCCTGACGCAAAAAGTGAAAAACAATAATAATTCGGGTAAAGCTTGTTACCGTCATGATAATAGCGGGAGCAAGGGATAGAATTGTCAGGAAAAAAAGGATTTCCAAAGTGAGAGAAACTTTATCAGGCTCTGTTCCACCGCCTGAAAGCGTCAATTGCAACTGAGGACTTACCGTATCTTCTGCCCCAAAAGCCGTCTCGGGGGCCCAGAATGCCACTATGCCAAAGGCCATCAAAGCAACGAAGGGAAGCGCCCAGTTAAGGCTTCGCGCGATTCCCCCTGCCCAAGGACTCGCTATGACCTGCCTAGCAAAAGCCACAACACGAGGATTATCCACAGGGTGATAAGACTGTGGTCTGGCGCAAGTTTCATCCCTGTTGAGAGCACAGCGAAAACCACGATTAGCTAAGGGCATAGTATTTTCCTTCATCACAAACAACGCAATCTACACTTCATCCAAAAAACCGTTCGGCCTAGAGCTTAGTATTTTCCATAAAACTCCTACTCTCTCGCAAATGGGCTCAGTTTATCCGGCCCTGCCAACGCTGGGGCAGAATAGGCGTGAAAAAGCCCCACAGAGGCCAAGCTAGTCCTTCCGCTCCTGCTCTTGGGCCGCCGCGTAAAATTTTTCAAAGTCATCATTCCCCGCCTGCTCGGCACCAGACTGAACCGAAGATGGGGATTGGGCGTCCTTTTTAAACAGCTTTTGAGCCGTCGAAGCCAATCCAGAACCGGACCTTTTGGGTTGAAATTTCCCTTGGTTTTTTCCTTGGGATTTTCCCTTGGCGCTACCTTGGCTCGGCCTTGACTCCTGATCCACAGAGGGCAACTCAGCCAGTTTGGTAATGGTGTGGTCAGTAACGCCGAGAACAAGGCGTTTACCATGCACTCGTGTAACCACCATCCACTTTTTAGGGCCAAGGGATAAACGGCTTTCAATGGCCATTATCTGCCGTTCTGGCGAAAACATCCCTACCCCGCTGCGCCGCAATACCCACAGCAACAACCAGACACCGCCAAGCACAAGAAGAAGATAGCCCAATATCTCAAAATAACCGCTCATGGTGGGGCCTAATATACTATTAGCCTGTGCAGCCTCCTGAGCCAGCGTTCCATGCATTGCCGAAGCAGAGGCTACGTTCCCCGCCGGCACAGTCTGACCAGCCACATTCAAGACAGGGGCAGCTACGGTTTGGTGGGTTTTCCCCACCACCTGAAAAGCAGGGGCGCTTTCAGGGACTAGCTGTTCCGCTTGAGCGAGCAACATGCTTTTCATGGTTACCCTAACTGCTTTACCCGTTCTATGGGGCTGATAATATCCGTTAAGCGAATACCAAACTTTTCGTTAATGACAACGGCTTCGCCACGGGCGATAATTTTCCCGTTTACATAGACTTCCAGCGGTTCGCCGGCCAGCTTGTTCAGCTCAACCACAGAACCTTGCCCCAATTGCAAGAGTTCGTTGATAAGCAAACGAGCCCGCCCCAACTCAGCTGAAACATCCAAGGGGATATCCAAAATGAAATCCAAATCGTTTTTCATTTCTTCAGAGCGATTGCTTTTCGCTTCATCGGTAAAGTCTACAAAGGAAGCAGTTTTTGCCTCTGTGGAAAAAGATTCCCCGCGTGGCTTAGGCTTCGCCTTTTCCTGAGGTTCCGGCTGAGCCTGGGGCTCGTCATCTCCACCCGCAAGGGCGGCGGCCCATTCCGCGGCAAGGGCGTCATCGTCTACCTCTTCGCCAGCGGCGTTTTTAGAAGCCGCGGGAGCGGCCTCAACCACAGGCGCGGCTTCCGCTGGTGCAGCGGCAACATCGCCTGCTGGCGCCGTGTCAGTGGCGTCACCTGAATCTTCTAGAGCAGCGGCCCATTCTGCCGCAAGAGCATCTTGGTCTTCATCGGCCATGGTAATACCCTCTCATTGCTAATGGTTATTTCTAACGGGCTCGCCTAACGCACGAGCATATCCGTAATATAGGTTTGAACAACTTTTTGATCGCCCAGCAATTGGTTCACCCTGCTGGTAATCTCACTTTTAAGAACAAGCTTACTATCGGCCGTAGCAATGTCGCCATAGGACTTACTTGAAAGCAAAAGAATAATGGCGTCGCGTACCCTTGGCTCTTGGCGGCGTAACTCCTCTATAACATCCACACTGCTAACTTCCAAAGAGATATTTACGAGGAGCACCCTGCGCCCCAGCGGGTCCGCAAGGTTTACCGTAAAAGCAGGCAGAGGCATAACGTTGCCCATGGGCTGCATTGTATCTTTTGGGGCGCCGCCGCTGTCTACCACAGTGGGTGTAGAGGACGAGCCACCGACAAAGGGGATCTTTCCGTCTAGCAAAAAGTACCAAGCCCCGCCGCCAGCCGCAAGCAACACCACGAGAAAGATAATGAGCAACAATAACTTTCGGCGCTTTTTAGGAGGCCGCTCTTCACCCATTTCCAGTTCGTTCGACATGCTTTAATCCTTTGTAACCTTGTATTATAAAAAATCCCCAAGGCGTTTCTTAACCTTAAACAAAATTTCAACCCTACGGTTTTTATACTCATCTACTGGAGAAGTGTATACAGGTTTATCCACCCCATAGCCACTTATTGATAAGCGTTCGTTAATATTTGCCTCTGCTGTGACATAACGCAACACCGCCAAGGCTCGTTCCGCTGAAAGCATATGCTCGCTTTGCAATCTGTTCGCCAAGGGCAGAGAATATAAGGACTCCACCTTGCGCATTGACTCGCCTTTGGCCGTAAAGCCTCTGATGTTCACGTCAAAATCTACCCCTTGGATAACAGGCACAAGACTATCCAATAATTTTCTGGCCGACATATTAAGCTCGCTGTCGCCGTCCAAAAAGAGGAGATCGCCCGATAACATCAACACGACGCCCTCATCGGTTTCAACCACCTCGGCGAGCGTATCGCGCAACTGGGTGGGAATTTCCATGGGCCATTCCTCAACAGGCAGGAGTAAATTTTTTATTTCCGCCAAATTATGCTGCAACTGACCTGTTTCTTTGAGAACAGTTTCTAAATGGCTAATGCGCTTTATCAAAGCTTTATCCTGCGAAGGCAGGGTAAAAGCCAAACCGCTGGCGCCCATGCTAATTCTTGCCAACACGCTGGAGTCCATGCTGGACATGCTGAAAATAAGAACAAAAAAAGTCAGGAGCAAGGTCATAAAATCCGCGTAGGTATAAAGCCACACACCGCGCGGGGAACTGCTTATGGCCCGCTTTCGCCGGGAAAAACCTTTGCCCTGTCCGGAACTCACCTTACGGGAACGCCCGCCGCCTCGCAGACTATAACTCAACCCCTTGCGCTTACTGCCAGGGGTTTTACCGGTGCCAACAGAAGAATTATTAGAACTTGAAAGGAGCGGCAAACTACTCATTCCCGCCTCCCGATGATTCAGACGCGTCATCACGGTTGTTAAGACTGTCATCGTTGCCAATGCCGCCTAAGGTACCAAGAGTCTCTGGCCCCTGCCCCGGCATGGTCAAATTAAATTCAAATCCATCGATTTCATGGGTTGTTTTTTCTTGTTTTTCCGTCTGATGGGTTCTTTTCAACCCTTCGCTAACACGGCTGTTGCGCTTGTCCAGAATAAGGTCAACTCGCCTGTTCTGGTTGCGCCCCATAGCTGTTTGCGTACTCACCCTTGGCCTGTATTCGCCAAAAGATTCCAAACTTATCTGCTCTGAGGGAACGCCAGCTTCCTTCATATAGTCGTAGACCACAAAGGCTCGTTCAAAGCCTATTTTCCAAGAAGGATCTTCAGCGTCATCGGCGATGCTGTAGCGTGGCCCCTCCTCATCCATGCGTGCCGAAGCATGTCCCGCCACCAAAAGGGGGTAGCGTATCTCTACCAAAAGGGGCAAAATTCTATCCAAGGCGGTTTGCCCTTTTTCGCTCAGGGTTGTGGTTCCCGGTTCAAAAAGAGCCGACTCATTCAAGGAAATAATCTGGACATAGCTGTTTTCCTGAAAAACCATGTCGCCAAGCTCATCCGACAAAACTTGTTGCTTTAAAAAGTTAAAATCACGCCCATGAATCTGTTTTTCACCAAGACCCTCTTGGAGTTTGGCAAGGTCGAAAGCGTCCGCGTCGTCAGGCAGGGGGATAACCAGCGAAGAGGCGTATTTTTTATTCACCGAACCTAAAATTTCATGTTTCAAACGCTCGTCAATGACTGAAAGGCTGGTCAATAAAACCATGAAGCAGAGTATGAGCGTTGCCGTATCTGCATAGGACAACAACCATAAAGGCGCTTGGGATTGTTTTTTGACCAGACGTGCCATCTTTCATTACCTGCTCAGTTCCAGCCTCTCATCATCGGATAAGAAAGAAATAAGCCTCTCGCGCAATAAGCGGGGGTTTTCCCCGTGGGCAATGCCAATAATACCCTGTTCTATCATCTCCATGGCGTAGAGTTCTTCTTGTTTGTTATGCCTAATGCGGCCTGCCAGTGGTAGAAAAACGAGGTTTGCCAAAATAATGCCGTAAAAAGTCGTTATCAAAGCGATTGCCATGGCTGGGCCAATGGACGAAGGGTCATCCATGGTATTAAGCATTTGCACAAGACCGATAACCGTTCCCATCATGCCCAAAGCCGGAGAATACATGGCGAGGGAATCGAGGACCATGGCCTTGCTTTCGCTTTGATAATCTAAACTTTCCATTTCTGCGTTCAAAAGCAGCCTGATACTGTCAGGCTCGATGCCGTCGATGGCTAATTGCAAAGCTTTTTTAAAAAACGGGTTCTCCATGACATTCATGCGTTTTTCCAGAGATAAAATGCCCTCGCGCCTTGCGTAATAGGCGATGTTGACCATTTCATCGAGTAACATACTGCGATTGAGCCCTGACGAGGGAAAATTGAAGCTGTCTCGCACCGAGCCCCAGACCAGTTTAGCGGGATACTGGGTTAATACGGCGCCTATGGTTCCACCGCAAACGATGAGGAACGAGGGAAAGTTCATAAAAGCCGTGGGCTCGCCCCCCAATAAAAGGGCCAAGCCTATCATGAGAGACGAAATTACCATTCCGAAAAATATGGCTAAGTCCATTGAACACCTTCTTTAGCGCCAGTCATCGTGCTGTGCCTCGTCATACACCTGTCAAACAAAACCGCGTCTATCATAAATGTAACCGCAATAAAGCGTCCCTCATCCATCTTTCATAACCCTCACGCCAGCCATCGAGATACTTTTTGACCAAATTGCTTTTGCTCAATGGCCTCTGTGGGAAGGCCTGCAAGCGTTTTTTAAACTGTTATCCTAAAAAGTTTTGCAAAAAAACGCTCGGGAGGCATGTCAAAGAGTTTTCAGACAATCAGACCAAGGGTTTTCAGGCCAAGATATTGCTCTTTATTTTTCCCTTTACCACGCAAAGTGTCATTATTTTGTCATCGGCAGAAGTGGCAGATAACTTAATGCAAGGGATGTGCCTAAACCAAAAAAACGGTCTATGGTACCCAACGCAAGCATTCTCACCTCATTAAAAAGGTAACTGCAAAATCTGTAGTAGGCCCCTTCCTACCCTTATCACCAACAAAGGCCTATATAACCTCCACAGCGCCGTCACTTCTGGGGTCGTGTCCGCCTTCAAGGCCTCCGTCGCCATGGCGCACCAAAATTCCTGCGTGTCCCATTAGTGGCGACTGGGCGTCCACAAGCTCAATGCTATGCCCACGTCCGTGTAAAAAGGACAAGGCTCTATTGTCGAGATTCTCTTCAAGCTTCAAGTTATCACTGGCCTCGCCCCATGTCCTGCCCAACAACCAGCGAGGAGCCTTTACCGCTTCGGCTGGCGAAAGGTTCTGGCCCAAATAACGAAACATCAAAGCCGCCTGAGTTTGCGGTTGCCCTTCCCCGCCCATGGTGCCGTAACTCAACAACCGCCCATCAGCCAACCGGGCCATGGCGGGGTTCAGGGTGTGGAAAGGCTTTTTGCCCGGCTCAAGGCAGTTGATATGTTCATGATCGAGAGAAAAACCCAAAGCTCTGTTGTGCCAGACAATGCCGCTCGAAGGGAGCATCATGCCTGAACCAAATTCATGATAAATACTTTGAATGCAACTCACCGCGTTGCCCCAGCGGTCAATGACCCCGAACCAAACCGTATCGCCCGGCTGGCTTTTCACAGGCCAAGGGGACGCCCTTTCAAAGGAAATACGGCTCGCGAGGGCGCTTAAATAATCCTCTTTCAGCCAATCATCACAGTTCATTTCCATAAAACGCGGGTCAGCCACATGGCGGTTGCGCAGAGCAAAAGCGTTTTTCGTGGCTTCCACCATGGCGTGAATGGCCGCGCCTTCGTCTTGAAAGTCAAGAGCCCCCTTGTCATGAAGGGCCAGAAGCTGACCTAGAATCATCAGCGAGCTCACCCCTTGGGTGGGTGGGGGGCTATTATAAAAAGTGCCCCATGAGGTTTCAAGGGCCAAAGCCTCGCCCACAGTGGCGCTATAATCAAAATCTTCAGCCAGCAGCGGGGAACCGAGTCTTGCCAAGTCCTGAGCCATTTCGTCCGCCAAAGCGCCCTTATAAAAACTTTCCAAGCCATCCTTGGCTAAGCGTTCAAAAACCTTGCCCAAAGCAGGCAGGCGCATAAAGCTCCCCCTCTCCGGGGCGTTGCCCTGAGGGTAGTATGTCGTCTTAAAAGCACGGTCTGTTGATAAAATACGAGCGTTTCTCTGTAGCATATCATGGAGCAAAGGCGTTATAGCGAAACCCTCATGGGCGAAAGTAACGGCCCTTTGAAAAAGAGAGTCGAGGGATTGCTCCGCATGACCGGGTAATGACCATGCCCGGCTTATATTCAAGGCCTCAATCCAGCCTCCCACAGCTCCCGCCATAGTGAGGGCTGACCATGGCCCGCGGGTGGGAATTTTACTATATCCATTGGCCCGCAGGGTCTCCAGGCTACACCCCTTACCCGCTGGGCCCGAGGCATCGATGAACAGCGGCCCTTGGGAAGAAGTCCACTCGGTTGCGCTCTCCTGCGGAAAAGCCTCCTTTGACGGTGCAATAAGCCAAAAACCGTCTCCGCCCAAGCCCGTCATATGAGGATAGACCACACACAAAGCCGAGGCCACCGCCAAGGCGGCTTCTACGCAGTTACCACCGGCCTGTAAAATTTCAGCTCCTGCGGAACTGGCACTTGCGTGCGGACTGACTACAATACCTTTTTGCATTACCAACTCCCAAAATAAAGGCTAAAAAAGGAAACGAAAAGCGTCCCTTTTTAGGCGTTGTGCCAAACCATAATATCAATGACGTATTTGCTCACCTCAAAGATAGCACCGTCTTCATTGACCATGGGCTGTATAAATTTTCGCACCGCTTCTTCTGTGGGAGGATTTTCGAAATTGAATCCCGACGCCATAAGACGACTCACGGCGTCTTCAAAAGAGGTATGGCTTTCCCACTGACCCGTGACGGTTTCACGCTTATACGCAATTTTTTTCTCGTCCAGCCAGGCTTTCATAAAAACAGCGCTGTCACATCCCCTGGCCTCTTCGCCATAAAGGGCATAAAACTCTCGTAACATATCAGAATAATGACGCTCTTGAAAGCCCATATAGACCACTTGCGCGCCTGTATAGGTGAGAAGTTGTTCTTTACCTTCGTCAGCGTGCAAGGCGGGCGTCATGGTGCAAAAAACCATATCGTAGGGCTTGTTGGGTCTGAAATCCAGCCAGTCAGATCGAACATAGTCAATGTTCTTTATGTGATATTTTTCGGCGTCTTCTTGCAGAACGGCAAGCATTTTTTCAGAGACATCAAGACCCGTAACGGCCTTTGCCATCATCCCAAGGCGTATGGTGAACTGACCAGCCCCGCACCCTACGTCAAGAATCCGTTTGCCCGAAAAATCAACGCCCATGGTCTGCATGCGCTCTAGCATACCGGATTCGTAGGTTATTTCACGGGGGTCATAGCGAGGAAAGGTCTCAGCTCTTCGGTTCCAAAACTCTCTGGCATCCTTGGTTGGTGTTTGTTTCACGCCGCCTCCTTGGGTTTCTTTGGGGATACTGTTTGATTTTTATTCCTGATTCTACTGGATAAGCCTTGCTTAGGGAAGGCTCTTGCGCCAGAACCCCGCTGAGTCTCTTTGAGGAACAAGAGCTCTCACGAAAAAAGTCAGGGAAGACCACGTCTTCCCTGACACCCATCAGCCAAGGAAATCCTTGGCGCTTATTCCCCCTTTTGCGCCACACTATGCATAACGCAAAATGGTAAGGGGATGAATAATATAAAAATTTTGAGAGTTATATTTTTTGAGACACACTTTCTCAGTCCTGCGGCAATAGACACTGCCTCGTTTTCTGGGGGACACTGTCCCCCCACTCCCCCTGGTAAGGAAATGATTTCCTTACATCCTCAATGGGAGAAACAGATAAAAAACTTGTCACAGCCTCTTAATGGTAAATACCGTTTTTAAAGTTTTTGGCAAATTCCGTTATAACCGAATCATCCGTCATGAGCATATCAAGCTGTCTCGTTACCTGCACAAGACGCCCGAGCTGGTCGAGGACATATTCAATCTTCTGTCGCGGGTATTTAGCGAAACGAGCAGAAACCCTATCGCCCTTAATGGAAACGCTAAATTCAAGCTCTTCCAAAACAAGGGCGATGGCCTTAATGCGCCTCACCCGACGCACCTCGCCAGCCGCCCCGCCCTGAAAAGAGAAGGAAATATAGTTTTTACTTTCGGCGTTGCCACAATAAGCGTCTAAAACACTGTAGTGGTAGCCCACCCGAGAGCTGAAGTTCATATATTTATCGGAAACTATGGCGTAGCTATTGTCGCCAAATCGCTCTCCCCCTTGGGGGGTCGCAATTTGCTGACTCATTACCGATAAAAATCCACCCATATTAACGGGCCGAGGTTTGCGAAAGATAACGTCCGGGTGCAACAAGCCCTTCAAAAAAGCCTTCATGGGGATGGAAGCGATTTGTTCAGGTGTTACACTCCTTGCGTCATGGGATGCGTTAAGCCCCTTATCGAGGTCAATGATGTGCAAATCAATGGGCAAGGTCGCCCGCAATTTTTTCGCCATGCCCCCTGCATCAGCGGCAGAATCGCTAATGGCGAACATTTCATGATAGGAATGCTCATGCACATAGCGCATAATATCGTGGAGGGTCTTACAGTTAGCGGGAGCGAAGGAAGCCGAATCCGGATCGGTTAAATTGAGGGGGATAATGAGGGAGTTCACTGTGCGTAAAAGAGCGTGAATGGGAGTATCCACCAGCCGTACCGAGTCCAAATCAAGACGCAGGGACAACAATTCGTCTACCTTGCCTTTAAAGATTCGTCCGCTAAAAGCGTCCACGGTTATCTCCATGCCCGCTTCGAGTTTTTTAGTGGCATCGGTCATGCTAAGCACGGCTGGCACCCTAAATTCACGGCAAATGGTCGCCATATGACCCGTCACACCGCCATATTCCGTCACTACCGCTTGCGCCCTGTCGAGTATCATGGCGTATTTAGCCGAAGAGTGGTGCGCCACTAAAATACCGCCATCAGGGAAGTTCAGCAGATCCTCGTCATCTTGGGGAATAACCACAGGCCCGTAACCTACGCCGGCGGAAGCGATATCGCCCCCTTCAAGTAAAAGTTCATATCCAGGTAAAACGTCAATGAGCCGATTTTCAAAAACATTGGCCCGAACCTGTAGCGGACGAGACTGCAAAATAAGAATGCTGCCATCGGCTTTCTTAGCCCACTCAACGTCCTGATAGGTTCCCGCGTGCTTGTCGAGCATGAGCACTTGTTTAGCAAGGCGGACGACTTCTTCGTCATTCAGGCTATAGGCTTTTTGTGCCGCTTCAGGCACGTCCACGTCAACCATACGCCCTTCGCGGTCAATGGTCAGCATTTGTTGTTTCACACTGGCCCGACGCCTGATAAGGCTCGGTTCGTCTTCACGCGTGAGTACCCAAACATCAGGCGAAACCACACCATCCACGGCAAAGCGCCCCAGCCCAAGCACCCCGTTGATAATAACACTATCGCTGGCAGGATTGACGGGGTCATGGGAATAGGCCACTCCGCCCGCCACCGCGTCTACCATTTCCATGACCAAAACAGCCATGGCGCTGTGACTTAAGGGAATGCCCTGATGCAGGCGATACTTGGTCGCCGAGGGGGTAAATAAGCTACCCACAACTTCCTTATAGGCCTCCACAAGCCCCGACCTCTTGACGTTGAGCTTGCTTTCGAACTGCCCTGCGAAACTTTTTTCGCCGTCTTCCATCTGGGCGCTACTTCGAACGGCAAGTTGCACAGTTTCATCGCCAAAAACCGCCTCAACGGCCTCGTTAAGGGCGTCTTCAATGGCTTGAGGCAAAGGCGCTTGCTCAATGCGTTCGCGGATTTCAAGGAGTTTTTCGGCCAAGTCTTCCATATTATTGAGGTCTGCCCTAAACAGGGCGTCGTCAATGAAAGGCATTAAGTTGGCTTCTTCAAGGAAGCTTTGGAAGGCCAAAGTGGTAACGGCAAAACCACGCGGAATATCAAGCTCCAGCATACTGCGGATTTCGCCGATACTCGCGGATTTTCCACCAACCCAGCTCATCATGCTGGTGTCCACTTCTGACAGGTGTAAAACGAAACTCGGGCAATCGCCCCTGTCGATTTTTTCAGCCTGCAAGGCGTCGGCAAGTTGCTGTTCAATGGTGTCAAGGACAACCCCAAGCTCTTTATACATGCCGGGATTCATGGCAATGAGCGAATCAACCATACGCCGCGTATAGCGAACGCACTGGCTGGCGCTGTCCATGAGAAGCATGGTGGTAAAAAGCGAATCACCGCTGGCTCTGCCCTCAAGGTCAGCCATCAGGCCGCCCAAAACAGCATTAGCCTCGATAAGACGTCTGAACTGGGCGTATTTTTTACGAAACTTTTTGAGAGCTTCTTTTTCGCCTGTATCAACCGGTAGTTTACCTGAACGGAGTTTTTGAAACAATGCTCGCAAGGCCATGACTCTGCCGCTTCCTTTCCCTAAGCTTCAGCCGTGCTGACAGGCAAAGTGATGCTAAAGACCGCTCCGCCCTCAGGGTGGTTTTTCACGCTTATGGTGCCGCCAAGACTTTCCATGATTGAATAGCAAATTGAAAGACCAAGACCCGTACCTTCACCTTGTTTTTTGGTGGTAAAAAATGGGTCGAAAATTTGCTTCAAATCTTCTTCGTCAATGCCACTGCCCGTATCGCGCACTTCAATGCACGCCGTATCATCCATTTTTACCGTTGTAATATAAACCATACCGCCGTCTTCAACCGCGTCAATGGCGTTATCTACTATATTGAGGACAACCTGTTGTAACTGACCCACATCCGTCGCCACTCGAATGGATTCGGCGGAAAAGTCTTTTTCGATAACGATTCTGCGACGCTCGGCCTCATTATTCAAAAACGCCACGGCCTGCTCAATGATGGGCGTCAACGGAATACTCTCTGGCACAGGGTCAACACGCCTTGCAAAGCCAAGCAAGCGGTGAGTAACATCTTTGGCTCTGTCTACGTTTTGCTCAATTTTGCCAAGGGACGACTCCATATCATCATAGCTTTCCATCTTTTCTTTGTCTTCGTCATGCAACAGATCCTTCACCCAGCCTGCGTACTCTCGAATGAGCATGAGGGGGTTATTAATCTCATGGGCGATGCCCGCCGCCATCTTGCCAAGGGCCGCCATTTTGCTGGCCTGCATAATGACAGCGTCATAATGGGCTTTTTGGTCGTCCGCCTCTTCAAGGTGTTTAACAATGCGGGCGGTAATAAACCATGTGCCAAGGCACAGGGCCAGAAGACCGGCAATCATTAGCCCAGCGGACATAAGACGCGCGCTATACAGACTTGATAAATGCTCGGCCGGGTTTTCAGCCACAACCAAAAGCCACGGCGCGTATTCAAGGGGCACCTTGGCGACCAGCATACCTTTGCCCCCAAGGGACTCTTCACTGATTTTTTCTGATTCGTGTCTGGGCCATGTAAGGTTGACCTTATCCATCAGACCACCCGCTAAAGCGGACTGGGTTTGAAGCTGTCCGCCGCGGCTAATGACAAAAGAATCGCCCGATTTACTCATCTGCCCGTCATGGACAATGGACGAGAAAATCTCCGAGTCGATGGTGGCTCGCAAAATCCAGCTTTTGCCCCCTTCCACACGCAAAACAGCGATAATGATATGCGGGAAATTTCTAAACCCCAAAAAGACATCGCTCACAAAGACGTTGCGACGAACGGTCTCTTTAAACCAGGCTTCATCTTTATAGTTTGCGTCCCCAAGCTGATAGGGGCCGGCGTAAGCCTTATGGTTGCCTTCCATATCAATGATGCCAAGGTCAACATAGGACTGGGAATTTTTCTTAACCGCGCCTAAGACTGTGGATAAATAGCCATCTTGGGTCAGCTGGTCATAGGAGGTCGTATCAGCGATGGTTTTTAAAAGCGCGATGCGCTCTTCCATAAAAACATCAATGGTTTTACCTTTGGCCTTGGCGACATTCCCCACTTCCCTCAAGGTTTTTTTGTAATACAAATCAGAGAATTGAAAAGGAATACCAATTCCCACAATAAGCATGGGGGCCAGCGAAAAGAAAATAATGGTCGTCACCAAAATAATGCGTAATTTCGTATACTTGGGCTTAATCATACATTCCTCTCGGCGGTTAATCGTCAGGCCTGTCGGGTGGCCCATAACTATCAGCTATTTAATCGTCAAACTCGAAGACCCGCTTCGCGATTATCCAGCTATATACAGGCGCTGGCTCATTGGCGGGGAAAGCAGCCATAAAGCTGTCTGCGCGCAATTCTCTTACAACGCCTTCACCACGAGGCCTCGCCTCATTGTCAAAAATCGTCACCGCGTCCCCTACATTAAGGGACGCATCGCCAAAATACGCGCATAAGGCCTGCCATGAATCAGTTTCGTAGCCAGAAGGACTCGGACTGCCGGGCTTTTTAACCCCATGAACGATATAAAATCCCTGGGTGGCAAGCAGTTTTTCAACCGTAGCAAAGGTAAACCATCCTTTTACTCCAGCCAAAATGGCCACTATGGCGGCGAAGCCCGCCAACCAAAAGGATGAGAAACCTGAAATTTTTCGCACAAAGGACTTTTCTGCCCTTTGGCGGTCTAAGGCGCTGGGCCAAATGGTAACGCCATACACAAGCATGGGGTTTTGCACGAGGGGGAGTTCCTCTTGGGCTGTTTCCATTGCCTGAGCATTACTTCCAGCCCCGTTTACCTCATCTTGCGAAACCTTGCGGGTGGGCCTGATAAGATCAACGACAGTTAAGGAAGCCTGACCGGGAATAACAAATTCGGGTACCTTTATTTCAGCCCGCCACATCTGCCCGCCAAGCCAAAATCCCTTGAAGGAAGCCACGGGGCGTACGGTCAATCCCTGAACTCCCTGAACATGTATCTGCAGATCTTCATGCGTTGTTACCCCTTCAGGGAGCATGCCGCTAATGAAGGTTGTTTCTCCGGGAATAAGCTCAAAGCTGTTAAAGTCGTGACGAGCTAAGGCTTGTAAGCCATCAACCACGGCAAGGGCGGCCAAAAAGAAAAAGATGGCGCTGATTTTGCCCCAGAGTTTAATCCGTGATGTATGCGTTACCGCCTGAGAAAGTGTCTGTGTCGTCATCGTTACCGCCATAGAGGCTGAGTGTCCCAAAAGAGCGTTTCGAACATGGCGAAATCTATTGCCCTGTGTTTTTACGCATGCGAGCCGAAAGAATTCGTCTCATAATGATTGTACCAACTATGGTAGGGATTAAAAGGCTAAAAAACACTTTGAAAAAAATCGGGGTTATATTGTCCATGTCCTGACTGCCAAAGTACATGGCCACACAAAGCTCGGCGAGCACCAAAATATTGACCGCCACTGCCAACAAACGCAAAGCGAAGCTACTTGTGACTGAGACATGTTGCGCCCCGCCATAAACGGCCTCTTGCTGCATTTCAGGGGAATGGGTGGAAAGCTGAGTCATAGGTCATCTCCGTTATGGTTTTTTCCGAGGAGCCAGCAGGCCCCTCGGAAAAGCCTTTGGATGGTTATTTTTTGCTAAAGTCGGTCTTTGTCAGGTTCATAAAGCGACGCATCTGGTCTTTTTCATCCACATGGAAATACACGCGGATTTCATCGCCAGCGGCCCAGTCAGCTTCTTCGTAACGATTAAAGTCGTCGGCAGAAAGGCGGATGGTCGTCAGCACTTTTTGTCTGGCAGAATAAACTGTTACGGTTCTTTCTTCGCTGTTCACCACGGGGAACTTGCGCATTTGCTGAGCGGTGTCGTCATAAACCAGAGGATGGCGTTTGCGAGCGTCTACATTGTCGTGACGAGAGACAACTTCAAAAGACAGCTTGTCAAAATTACCCGCTTCAGGGTTATACATAATGATAATGTTGTTTTTCAAATCAAGGGTCATGCGAAGACCAACTTCAGGCCAAGGGCCAATTTCGTTAGGGTCTAAGGGCATTTTCATAACAAGAGCAGGCAGCGCATCGTGATGAGGGTGCAAGTCGTCCGTGGTCGTATCTTTAACAAAGGTAACTTCCATTGTGTCTTTATTAAAGGCCACCACTCGGCCTTGTTCCACTTCGCCATAACTACCGCAAGCAGCCAGCATAAAGGCCATCGCGCTTACTATTAAAAGACTCCATAATTTTTTCATTTCAATTCTCCTTAGCTGGCGCCATTATTTTTGTTGAGCGGCACGTTGTTCAGCAAGTTCATTCTGGACGCCGCGCACCATGCGTACGGCAATGTACAACGACATGAGAGACACCAGGCCAAGAATAAGAACGGTAGCGGCAACATCAAGAAAACCAGACAAATGAGGCACGTAAGGCTGGATCATTTTCATGATGATGGAGACCGCGCAACCGATAACGCAGATACCAAAAGCGATACGAATACCGTAGCCTTTGATATATTTGGTGGCTACCGCGCCGATTTGAGCGCCAACAGCCGCGCCAACCAGCATAATCATAGCGGCGACAAGCTCAGTACGGCCCTTGTAAGTATAACTAGCAGCACCGTAAAGACCGGAAATCATAACTTCAAAAAGGTCAGTACCAACGGCAACGTGGGTAGGACAACCAACGAGATAAATAAGGGCGGGCATGCGAATAAGACCGCCGCCAATACCCAGGATACCTGCCAGCCAACCTGTAAGGAAGCTAACGGTAATGGGCAACCAGGCAGAGCAGTAAATGCCGGAAGTGCGCAGGTTAACCATGGGGGGAATATGAATTTTATGAAGAGCTTTGGCCCAGTTTACACCCGTTTCAGAATCGCTAATTTCGCGACCATCGGCTTTAGCCTGCTTTTCTTTTTGCAAACGCTTGTGCAAGTCGTAAAAAACCATCCAGGCGATGAAGGCGAGAAGGAAAATATAAATCCAGCGCACTACTTTATCGATGTTACCCACGCGCTCTAGCCACATAATCATCTGGGCACCAACTTCAAAACCGATAACGGTTCCGAAAAGCATGATAAGCCCGAGTTTGTAGTCAACGTTACCAAATTTCCCGTGGCGCAATGTCGAAATAAGCGACTTACCAGCCATATGGGCAATGTCAGTACCAATAGCGAAAGCCATGGGGAAACCAAGAATGTTCAGACCCGGTGTAACCATCCAGGCGCCGCCCATACCAAAGAAACCACCGATAACGCCAACGCCAACGCCCAAAACGATAAGTCCGGGCCAAAATATTTCCACGCCTGCGATAGGCATCATTACATATAACCAGTCCATACTGTTCTCCTTACCTTATTAAGCCAAAGCTATTCAGAAACTTTACGCTTGGTTAAATCAATGCCAATCCAGCCCATTACTTTGTCAGCCAGCCAGCCAAAGATGCAGCCAACAACAGGGATTAGGATTACGGTAATAAGAGTAAACTGGGCATGGCTCTCATTATAACAGCTTCCCCACCAATGCATGATGCCAGTGAGCTTGCGAGTGTCTGATACAATAACAACGTTATTGCTACCACCAGCCAAAGCTATCCCACAGGGCAATATCAATAAGCACCATGTAACGACAAACAGATAAATTTTTTTGAGGGTAGACATTCTTCCTCCACGGGTTAAATTTTCGCCGCATACCCATTATGCGCCGTGATTCCAAGCTCTATTTAGCAATGCCCGTGCCATTTCGCATTTCATGACAAATAAATCCGCTCACACCTTGTGATTCTTTTTACTATCTGTCATACTTAATCATAATTTCGCAATCCATCCCCCTGCGAAAATGCCCTTCATGACATTTTCGCGAAGGAGCGACTCATGGTTCATCCCCCCTCCTCCCGTCAGGACGGTCGCCTCTCAAGGCGTCACACCAGAGCTAAAACATTTAGTAGCCGCATCCTCTCCAGGTTTGGCTTTCTTGTCTTTGGTCTTATGCTTCTGGCTTCATGGGGTGGATACCAAATAGCTTCCAGGAACCTTTCGCAATCTCTTAGTGCCCTACCGCAGTTCAAAGCCATTTCCCAGGCTCAAGAAATGTCATCAACCCTTGAAAATATTAGACAAAAATTTATTCAATTGCGAGACGACACCCATGACTACACACCAGAAACCCTTCGCGAAGGACTTCGCTTTACCTTTAAAGGACAAGAGGAACTCATCCAGGAAATAGGGGTTAAACTCCCAGACAGCATGGGTTTTATGTTGTTTCGCGATAAGGGGGATTTCATTGAACTTTCCCACGATATCGCCAGCACCGGGAGCTACGCTCCTTTTCAACAATTGCTGACCTTTAACCTGAGCTTGAATAAAATTTCACTATTCCCCGCGGTTCACTATACACCACAAGGTTTTGCCAATGGCGCTACTCCTTCCGGGGAAGCGGTCATGCGTATGGCCCTGCCTGTGGATGATGAAACGGTTCTTATCTTAGGAATCAATTTTAAGGCCTGGAGCGACCAGCTCATTCCCAGCGCCCTGCAAAAAGAGTTCGGCGTCCTCAACAATGGTCAAGAAAGCGTGTCTGAAAGTCACACTTCTCCCGACAATCTCCAGCTCTCCTACTATTTTGACAACGCTGGCTGGATATTAGCCGAGCGCAGTAACCAGCCCAACACGGAATGGCACCCCAACCTTGCCCGTATGGGATTTGGTGGAGACTTTGGTAGACAGGGGTATGACGCGGCTTTTCGCCCTTGGGCGCAACACGAGAAATATTGGCGTATGGTAACCGATATCCATGAAGGACGCACAGGGGTCATTCATGAGTCTGCCAGTGGCTATTCCCAAGACTTCAAACATACCTACGGTTTTTTATGCTACGCCCCCATCGTTTTTTCACCCAATGGCATAACCACCCCCATCCCTATGGGGGGCATTGCATTTTTTGAATCTGCCCCTAATATTTTTGCCTCATCATGGCAAACCATCGGGTTTTACGCTGCGATTCTCTTTGGGGGTTTCCTTCTTTTCGCTGTCATGACCCTTCGTTTTAGCAGGCGGTTATCCCGCCCCTTTATTACCAGCGGCAATGAACTTAAGACCATGCTGGAACAGCGTGACTTACACTATCTCCAACACGACAAAGCCAGCGCTGAACACGCCAGCCTCACCAGTAGCATTAACACGCTGATTACCCTTACGAAGGGCCAATCAGAGCAGTTAGATATTATGACGGCAACCATCCAGCAAACTCAAGCGACCCTTCCTATAGATATAGACAGAAATATTTCAAGCGCTATTTTGGCTGGAGAATTTGGTCTTGTTGGCTCAAGCAAAGCCATCGCCCATGTGCGGGAGAATATCCATAAGGCCGCTCAGGCGGGCACTGATGTTCTGGTTTGGGGAGAGACAGGGACAGGGAAAGAATTGGTGGCTTCAGCCATCCATAAAGCCAGCTCACGCAAAAATGGCCCCTATATATCCATCAACTGCGGGGCTCTCGATGAAAACCTCCTCATGGACACGCTTTTCGGACACGTCGCCGGAGCTTTCTCTGATGCAGTGGAAGACCGGAAAGGCGCTTTTTTGGCGGCTAGCGGGGGAACACTACACCTTGACGAGCTCGGAAACGCTTCGCCAAGGGTGCAACAGAGCCTTTTGCGAGCTCTTTCTGTGCGTCATATCAGACCCCTTGGCAGTGACAAGGAAATCCCTTTCGATACCCGCGTTATCGCCGCCACCAACGCAGACCTTCTCAAGTCGGCCAACGAAGGGAAGTTTCGCCAAGACCTTTACTATCGCCTTGCCATTATCAACATCCATATTCCTCCCCTACGAGAGAGGAAAGAAGACATCCCTGAGCTGGCGGCCTTTTACATTATCGAATCCTGTAGACGCTTGAAAAAACAGACCACCTACCTTTCACGAGGCGCCTTAAAAGCCCTGACAGAGCACTCTTGGCCCGGCAACGTAAGGGAGTTTTCAAACTGTCTCACCAGAGCTGTTGCCTATACCGAAGGCGACCTCATCCTGCCTGAACACATTGCCTTTGAGCCCACATCGACCATGTACGGGCACGACGCTTCAGGCATGACCAGCGCCTCGAAAAACTTTTTGAGCAATCCATGGGGCAAGGGCCCTGCCAAAGCAATGGACCCCTCATCTCTTCCAGCAGATTATCTGTGGCCTGCGCCACCTCGTGATAATTTTTCTCTCACTCGAGAAGCCCAACAAGCTGAAGAGAACCGCCGCTCGCTACTTGAACCGGATAGCCCCCATACGCCCCCGACGAGCTGTCCGTGGAATAACCCCCTTAAAGAATTTGCCAATTCTGGTATGCAGCTCCAAGGGGATAATCATCAGGTGCCCCCTGCGGGACATCGGCAGGCATCCAGTACAAGCACCAGTTCGAAATCCAGTTCCAGTCCCTTGACGCAGAGGAACCCCAAAGGCATGAGCACAAGTATGGGCGAAGGCGATCTCGCTCCGGCCGCCATGCAGAACATTCCCAACGAAGTGCACGTCGTCGTCCCCACCGATTCAGGAAGCACGGTCGGTGGTTCCCATGCCCCCGCTGGCACTTCCCCAGCGCATCAAGCTGAGTACCCAAAGGATTACCAAAGCAATCACCAAAATAATCACCAGAATAATCACCAGAAGGGCTACCAGAATGGACATACCCCTGAGAATGCTCACGCTCTTTCTGCTCCCTCGGTACATTCCCCAGTGGGCCCGGAAGCTGGCACGCATCAGCATCCCTCAGCCCACTCCAGGGCACAGCATGCTTGGCCTTCACCCCAGGGTCAACCTCACCACTTAAGAGTTCCTCAGCCAACGGTGACTGGAGGAACTCACCCTACTTATCAAAACAACTACCAGGGCAATTATCAGGCCAATCATCAGTTCAAATCAGGCCCTACCCCGAACCTCGTAAACGACGCCCTCGCCGCCTCCATAGGTATGCCCAATACGCACTTCACAGACTCAGCTGAAAACGAAAACGGTTATGGCGGCACCACCCTCACCCCAACGGTACTTCTGTTGTATAACCAGCTTTTGGAAAAAAATGAGATTAACGAACGCCAGATGGAAGCGCTTATTCTCTCCCACAGCCGCAAAAGCTTTACACGGGCCGACTATGAAAAGGTCAGCGGCACGCATGTTTCCAGCCGTACCATTCAAAATGATCTGAAAGATCTTCTCAAACTCGGTCTGTTGATTAAAACAGGCAATGGCCCGTCAACGAGCTATCACAAGGGAGATTTACCGAAACTCAAAACAAGGACTAACCAGCCCTAAGGGAACCGCCTTGCTGTCAGACGCATTTTTTAAGTCCTAGCCCTCCCTTGGAGGTGGACTCGTCGTCACCCCGTGACCCCAAACAGCCGAAAGACAAGAAAGAGCACTCACTACGGTGCGTTCAGACTCAAGCAATGGGCAATGGACAATGGACGATAAAACAAACGCCATAATAAGTGCCGCCATAAACCCGCAAGGAACGAAGCAAGTCTTCTTATGACATATTCTTCTGCCAAGAGAATTGCGTGCTGTGCCTTTCACCCTCTGCAAGGCCTGCTCTTTCGTGAGTCATCTGTTCTAGGTTTCACGTCCTTCAATATCACTATCCTCCTACGGCGCAGGCACATCATACAGCGCAACGCCATTTTCAATGAGCACACTTGTTGCGGAGGATTTTACGATTTCTTCAGGAAGACAAACTGTAAGTACGGCCACAAAAAAAGCCCCCTGCAAGAGGGGGCTTTTTTTGTATAAGAGGCTTTCAACCAAAAGCTGACAAGTCTAGT
>CAZYJQ010000021.1:0-29277 GCA_964647835.1 uncultured Desulfovibrio sp.
TGGCGTCAGAGGACCAGCTGGTAACAGACTTTTCTTCGGCGTCGTCGGGATGTTGGGAATAGGGAGAGCCACTTTTGAGAGCCGTGCTTGGGGTTATGGTAATAACCGCGTTGGGGCCTCTCTGGGGAGGCGTTTCAGGGTCGGCATTCACTGTGTTGTCTGAGGTTGCCTGCGTCGTTGGGGTCTCGTTTGCGCTTCCTGCTGTGGTGACGGGAACCTGAGAATCTTCTGGGGACTGGGGTGTTTGCGTGGCAGGCTGGTTCATTTGATTTTGACCCGTTTGACCCGTTTGATTCGGTTGACCTGCTTGATTTGGCTGTTTCTCTTGGCTCTGATGAGCTCCCCCCCAACGCGAAGCCATTTGGCTGGGAGTAAAGCGCGGAGCTTCGGTGCTCTGGCCTCCTCTGGCTTGGCTGTTGGTTATGGTAACCTGCGCCTGCGCCTCGAGGGGCAGGCTTAAAGCGAGCACGCAGAAAATAAAAAAGAAAGTATATAGAGGGTGTTTCATGGTAAAGCTAAGGGTAAGGTTAATAAGGTTGCTGAAGTTGGCAAAGTATAGCGTGAGTAGGGGGTTTGAACAAGTTTTTTAAGGCGTGGAAATAACCGCTCAGGGGAGGCTTTGCGCTAATATATTGTATTGCTAAAGAAGAGAGGGTGTTGGAGGTAGCTTTCCTTTTATGGAGGTTCTTTTATTGTTCCTTTGGCATCATGTCAGGTCAAAGGGTTTCAAGCATGGAGGCCCTTAATGTCTTCGGACGGAGGCTTTTCCCACAAATATATACCTTATACGTTCTTTTTTATATAAAAAAAGGGTCGGCTACAGGCCGACCCTCAAAGGATGTAACAAAGACTTCGTTAGGCTTTAGCCGCCGTGAGCAGGTCAGCCACAGCGTCGGTTTTTTCCCAAGAAAACTCGGGAAGCTCACGACCAAAGTGACCGTAGCAGGAGCTTTTTTTATAGATGGGGCGCAGGAGGTCGAGGCGCTTGGTAATATGATAGGGGCGCAGGTCAAAAACTTCGTTAACGGCTTTGGTCAGGATTTCGTCTGAAACTTCGCCTGTGCCGAGGGAGGTGCAAAGAACGGAAACAGGGCGGGCTATGCCGATGCAGTAAGCGATTTGTACTTCACACTGGGGGGCAAGGCCGGAAGCGACCACGTTTTTGGCAATATAACGAGCCATGTAAGCGCCGGAACGGTCAACCTTGGAGGGGTCCTTCCCAGAAAAAGCGCCACCACCGTGGTGTCCTGCGCCGCCATAGGTGTCTTGAATGATTTTCCGTCCGGTCAGGCCGCAGTCGCCCATGGGGCCGCCAATGACGAAGCGTCCTGTGGTGTTAATGAAAATTTCGCACTCTTTGGGGTCGAAAATCGTTGAAGGCAGGGTGGGGATAATCACTTTTTCGGTAATATCCGCGATAATTTGCTCTTGAGTTGCCTCAGGTGCGTGTTGGCTTGAAACGACAACGTTGTTAACGCGTATGGGTTTACCGTCTACATATTCAAAGGAAATTTGTGTTTTGCCGTCAGGGCGAAGGTAGGGGATAACCTTGTTTTTGCGTACTTCGGTGAGTTTTTCACTGAGTTTGTGGGCCCAATAGATGGGAGAGGGCATGAGGGTTGGGGTTTCGTTTGAGGCGAAGCCAAACATCATCCCCTGGTCACCGGCGCCCTGGTCTTCGTCGCTGGTTCTGTCAACACCTTGGGCGATGTCGGGGGATTGTTTGTCAATGGATGAAATAACAGCGCAGGTTTGAGCGTCAAAGCCCATGTCGGAGCTGGTATAACCGATTTCTTTGATGGTGTTGCGCACGATGGCGGGAATATCGGCATAAGCCGTGGTGCTGATTTCACCTGCCACAAAGGCGGTGCCCGTTGTAACGAGGGTTTCGCAGGCAACTCTGGCGTGCTTGTCTTCAGCGATAATAGCGTCAAGGATAGAGTCTGAAATGGCGTCGGCAACCTTATCAGGGTGTCCTTCGGTTACTGACTCGGAAGTAAAAAAGTAACGACCTTTGGAAAGAATCATACAACGCTCCGAAAAATTGTGCTTAGGTGACCCAAGCAATAGGGTTAAAACGTATTATGCCTAAACCGTTATGCAGGCGAATAAGCTAAGGTCTCCGAGCCTTTATCGGCGCGCTGGTTATCGAATAGAAAGAGATGAGATGATAACCGGAAGAGAGGGTTTGTCTGCATAAATCAATAAATCTTGATATTGTGGTCTAGGACTATACGTGTTCCCTAAGTTTTTGTCTAGTCTATTCATTTTTTTAAAGCATACTCCCCTTGGGTCGCATACTTGCCAGAGTAGTACCAGTGTATTATCAGCTTAGTTACGAGCGCACTTACCAGTTTCGCTTCCAGTTCAGTTGCCTGTGGGGCGTCTGTGCATTTGTTTGACGCTGTTGGTGGTCTGTTGTCATGCGGTTGTCATAACGACTCTTTTGACAGACAGCGCATGGCTGTTGGTGGTTGGCAGTTGATGCCTGTTCTTGTGGTGAGATTGCGCCAGTTAGTCTCGTTATCACGTTGTGGAAAGTATTGAGGTCGCTTTCGAGGCCTTGTTCTGGACTGAAGAAACCGAGGGGCAGAAAGGTATTTCTTGTTTTTAGCCTGTTGTTTGGGTAGGGTGGGGAGTCATAAAAATGATGGCTCATCGGTATACTGGAAATTACTATTTTTTGAGAGTTCGGGTTGAGAAAAAACATGAGTGAAAAGCGGCGCTACTTGCAGGGAACACTGGATTTTCATTGCGGCATATATAGCGTTGTCAATGCCTTGGCCTGTTTGCGGGGCATTAGTCTTCAAGCGGCCCGCACCATCCTTTCGGAAAGTGTCATAGCCCTCCAGCCTTATCCTCATCTTTTGAAAGCTTTTTTGCGTAATGAAACGGATCATTACTGGATGGTGGCCTACTGTCTTGCCCGTTGGACACGTCTTTTGCCTTTTCAAGTTGGCTACGACCAGCTCTATGGCGATATGTGGGTGCCTTCGCCATTGTGCGACCCTGAGGAAATACTTGCCGAGGCGAAGCTGTACTTACCTGAAAAAAGCATTACCTATGAAAGCCGAGACCAGGAAAAAAAGCTCCTCGACCTTGTCTGGTCGGGCATAGGTGACTGGTTGCGGCCGAATACCGGTTTTCGTATACAACGCGCCGCCCTTGTGCGGTTCCATTATTACCTGCGTGGGGAGCGCGCTCCTTTGGTTTCGCACTGGACAACGGTTATCAGGGCTGACAAAACGAAACTGAACTTATATGACGCCAGCGCTAACGACCAAGCTATCCACGTCCTTGATTATAGTGAGATGCTCGCCAACGCAAGACCGGGAGCCAACGCCATTCGTATCGTGCCAGAGTCAGTGGTTTTGCTCTGTTTATAGTTGGTGGGTAGGGCTGGGGGGGCTTCGTCATGCGGCTGTATTTGTGCAGGATGTGTTCAGGTGGGTGTCTCCCTATAAATACCGTTAGGTAGCGCATCAGGACCTTTCATTTGCCAGACGTATTAGCAGACGTACCAGCCAAAACAGCAGGCCTGCCAGCCAAGAGTTCCCTGGCAGGGGTAGTCCGCTAGGCTCGTTTGCAGGGCCGTCTGTTAAGGGAGTCTGTTACAGGAGTCTGCTAAAGGAGCCGGGGAGACATAACTGACTCGGCTTATCCGGTGAAAAGCACCTGTTTTTTCTGGCTTTTGGGCATTTTTCTTCCTCGCCCCCAATCCTTTGTGTACTCTTTGTCATAAAAAGTATATAACGCCTCATAAAATAGAGTTTGATTCCTTTTGTCTGTTGGAGAATATATGATTTCATTTTTGATTAAAAAATTGTTCGGGTCGAGTAACGAGCGCTATATAAAGCGCAAAGTAAAGTTGGTTCAGGCCATCAACAACCTTGAACCCACCATGCAGGCTCTTGATGATGCTGATTTTCCTCAAAAAATAGCTGAATACCGTCAGCGTGTTTTGGCAGAAGAAACGACCCTTGACGCTTTGTTGCCCGAAGTGTTCGCCCTTGTGCGCGAAGCTTCGGTGCGTGTTTTGGGTATGCGTCACTTCGATGTTCAGCTCATTGGCGGTATCGTTTTGCATAGCGGTCGCATAGCCGAGATGAAAACGGGTGAGGGTAAAACTCTTATGGCGACCCTTGCCGTTGTGCTCAACGCTATTCCCGGCAAAGGCGTTCACGTTGTTACGGTGAACGACTACCTGGCCTCGCGTGACGCCGAATGGATGGGGAAGCTCTATAACTTTTTGGGTCTGACCGTGGGAACCATTGTTCATGGCATTACGGACGAAACCCGCAAAGCGGCCTATGAGGCCGATATCACTTATGGAACGAACAACGAATTCGGCTTTGACTATCTGCGCGATAATATGAAATTCTCCAAGGAACAATTGGTTCAGCGCGGGCATAACTACGCCATCGTTGACGAAGTTGACTCCATTCTTATTGACGAAGCCCGAACCCCTCTCATCATTTCAGGCGCTTCCGAAGATTCCACCGAACTTTATGCCACCATCGACTCCGTTGTTCTTAAATTGAAAGTCAACGAGCACTATACCATTGATGAAAAAGCCAAAACCGCCATGCTCACGGACAGCGGCATTCAAGAGTGCGAAAGGCTTTTGGGCATTGACAACCTCTTTGACATGCAAAATATTTTGCTCCAGCACCACGTTCAGCAGTCCTTGAAGGCCCATACGGTTTTTAAACGCGATGTGGACTATATAGTGTCTGACGGAGCGGTTGTTATCGTTGATGAATTTACGGGTCGTCCCATGCCGGGACGGCGGTTTTCCGATGGCTTACACCAAGCCTTAGAAGCGCGCGAGCGTGTGAAAATTGAAGCCGAAAACCAAACTCTGGCTTCCATCACCTTCCAGAACTATTTCCGCCTGTACACGAAGCTTTCTGGTATGACGGGTACGGCTGATACCGAGGCCGTTGAATTTCGTGAAATTTATGGTTTAGAAGTAGTTAGCATTCCTACTCATAGACCCATGGTGCGTAATGATATGCCCGATGTGGTGTATAGAAGCCGTCGTGAAAAATTCGAGGCCATTGTACAGGCTATTATCGATTTACATAAAAAAGGTCAGCCTGTGCTGGTGGGAACTATTTCCATTGAAACCTCGGAGTACTTGTCTTCGTGCTTAACCAAAGCCAAAGTGCCGCATAATGTTTTGAACGCCAAACACCACGCCGAAGAAGCTAATATCATTGCCGAGGCCGGACAAAAAGGGCGGGTAACCATTGCCACGAACATGGCAGGACGAGGCACGGACATTGTCCTTGGAGAAGGCGTGCGGGAGCTGGGCGGTTTGTTTATCTTAGGAACCGAACGCCACGAAAGCCGCCGCATTGATAACCAGTTGCGAGGCCGTTCGGGTCGTCAGGGTGATGCTGGTTGCTCCCAGTTTTACCTGTCCCTTGAAGACGACCTTATGCGTATTTTCGGCTCCGAACGGTTGACGAAAATTATGGAAACATTGGGTCTTAAAGATGGTGAATCCATCCAGCATAAAATGATTTCCAGAGCCATAGAAAACGCTCAAAAACGGGTAGAAGGGCATAACTTTGATATCCGTAAAACTCTTTTGGACTATGATAACGTCATGAACCAGCAAAGAGAGGTTATCTACTCTTTGCGCCACGAAGCCATCAATGAAGACGATATCAGCCAGACCATCGAAGAGTTTCTCGACGACACTCTGGCCGCGGCCTACGAGGGCTATAACGCTCGTGGCGGCGACATTGACGAAGAAGAGGCGGGCATTGTTCGGGCTCACTTGCAAGAGGTCTTCAATATTGAATCGGATTGGCAGGAAGAACGCTTGCCAACGCCCACCGAAGCCAAAGAAAGCGTCTTGCGTATTTTGGCGGGCTTGAAATCTCAAGGCCCTGAAATCTACAATGATATCCTTCGCTACTTCCTCTTGGAGTCGCTGGATAAATCGTGGAAAGACCACCTCTTGAATATGGATAGACTGCGCGACGGTATTGGTCTGCGGGGCTATGGTCAGCGTGACCCCAAGCAGGAATATAAGCGCGATGGCTTTAATATGTTCCAGGAAATGCTGTATCTTATCCGCGAAAACGTCTTTAAGGTGCTCACCCGTGTTCGCTTGCGTCTGGCTGAAGAGCCCGTCGCGGTAGAGGGCCAAAGGGAGCAGGCTCAGTCAGGACAAGAAGGAACAGATCACGGTGGGTTAGGGCAGGGCCAGTCGCCCGAAGGCGAACAGCCACCATTGGCTTCCACTGGGGCTTCCGCTGGCTCTCAAGCGAAAAATCCCTTCCAGCACAAAGACCGCACCAGTAATCTTTCCTACTCCTCTGGCGGCGATCAAGGCTCCATGACACCAACCACGGTGAAGCGAGATAGCCCCAAAGTGGGTCGAAATGACCCCTGTCCATGCGGAAGCGGTAAAAAATATAAACATTGCTGTGGTCGGTAATCACAACGAATTTTCTTTAGAGGATACTATGTCAATCTCAATCCCTTTGGCTAAAGGCTTTAAACTCGGCACCGCCGTGGCTGGTTTTAAACGTTCGGGAAAGGCCGACTTGTCTTTGGCGGTGAGCGAAATCCCCGCTGTGGCGGCAGGTGTTTTTACCACCAACCTCTTTAAGGCGGCTCCTGTTCTGGTGGGTATGGAACAATTGAAAAACAGCAGGCTTATGCAGGCCATCCTTATCAATACCGGTCAGGCCAACGCTTGCACGGGAGATGAGGGGCTGAGCAATTGCCATAAAACCATCGCCATGGTGGGCGAGGCCGTCAACATCGCGAGTTCGGCTATTTTACCCGCTTCAACGGGCGTTATCGGCGACCAGTTGAAAATGGATCTTTGGGAAAAAGCCGTGCCTTCTTTGGTGAAAAACTTAGGCTCGGCCTCGGTGGAAGACATGGCTTCCGCCATGATGACGACGGACGCCTTCCCAAAATATGCCGCTGGCGTGTGCGAGATCAATGGCGTTGAGGTGACGGTGACAGGTATGGCCAAAGGGGCAGGAATGATTTGCCCTAATATGGCGACCATGCTTTCGCTTATTTTGTGTGATGCTGAGGTTAGTCCCGAAGATTGGCAAGCCATGTTTGAACGTACCGTTGCCAAAACCTTTAACCGAGCCACCGTTGACGGCGACACCAGCACTAATGATACGGTATATGGCTTGGCTAACGGAGCTTCCGGGGCCAAGGTGAGCGGTCAAGATCTTGAAATTGTCGAGGCTGTTTTAGAAGACGTGCTGGCTGAGCTTGCTTATAAACTTGTGGAAGACGGCGAAGGCGCCACCAAGGTTATTCATATCGCCGTCAAAGGCGCTCGCAATGACGCTGACGCGGAACAGGCCGCCAGAGCCGTGGGGCATTCTCCCCTTGTGAAGACCGCCATGTTTGGCAAAGACGCCAACTGGGGGCGCATTGTGGCGGCCCTCGGACGAGCAGGCGTTGACTTTACGCCCGAAGAGGTGCGGGTGACACTTTGCGGCGTTGAGCTGTTTAAAAACGGTCAACCTACGTCGGTGGATTTTGATAAGCTGTTAAAGGACCCCCTCAAAGAACGCGATATTTATGTTGATATCCTGCTGGGTAAAGGCGAAGGGGCTTATACCTTACTGGCTTCGGATTTAACCCACGACTACATCGCCATTAACGCTGATTATCGTTCCTAAGTAGTGTCCTAGGGAGATGAAAACAGAGGGGAACCTCTGTTTTTTTGTTACAGAAGCTTTTAGGCGCGCTGAGTCACTTAATGCGAAGCATGCCTCCCTGCACAGGTTCATCAAAGGGCTCGCATTGAAGAGAACCCCTTGAAGAGCCTCCTTGAAGCCCTCTCTTGGTTTTTTGAAAAAGCAAAGGGAGATGGGGGCGTCTCAAGGAATAAAACTCTTTGGCAAAGGGGTAAAGAAGGCGGAGCTTTTTAGCAATATGCGTAAAAAATTTATCTCTTCTTATCTATAAGAATATAGAAATATGAAAAAAGTTGTATTTAGCATTCAAACCTTTGGTTGCCAGATGAACGCCAACGATTCCGACTGGCTGGCTCGCTCGCTTATGCGCCAAGGGCATGTGCAGGGTTCATTTGACGAAGCCAGTTTGCATATTATTAATACCTGTTCGGTGCGCGACAAGCCTGAGCAGAAAGTCTATTCCGAATTGGGCCGCATAGCGCACCTTGCCAAAAAGGCGGGGCGCGATGATATTATCGTGTGTGTGGGCGGGTGCGTTGCCCAGCAGGTGGGGGCTTCTCTTGGGAAGCGATTCCCCCTTGTGCGCTTGGTGTTTGGCAGTGATGGCGTGGGGCAGGCCCCTGCTGCCATAGAGCAAATTTTGGAAAACCCCCGACTTCGCATTAACCTTCTTGATTTTGAGACTATTTTTACTGAGCGTGACGATGCTTGGGAGCAAGGGATTCCCTCGTCGGCGTATGTCAATATTATGCAAGGCTGTAACAATTTTTGCACCTATTGCATTGTTCCCTATGTTCGGGGGCGTCAAAAATCTCGTGACGTGGAGCATGTGGTCAAGGAATGCCGTAAACTGGTAGCTGGCGGAACCAAAGAAATTACCCTTTTGGGGCAGAACGTAAACTCTTATGGGCACGACCTTGGCGAAGGCGCGCCTTCTTTTACCGAGTTGCTACGGAGAATCGCCGCCCTGGAAGGTTTGGAACGCCTGCGGTTTATGACCCCGCACCCCAAAGATATCGCGCCTGAGCTCATTGATGCTTTTGGCGAATTACCCAAACTGTGTCCTCGCTTGCATTTGCCTGTACAGTCTGGCTCCAATGCTATTTTGCGGGCCATGGGCCGAAAATATACGGCTGAAAAATATTTGGGCATTGTGGAAAGACTCAAAAAGGTCAGGCCCGATATTTTATTGAGCAGTGACATTATTGTGGGTTTTCCTGGCGAAACCGAAGAGGATTTTGAAGATACCATGCGAATGGTGGGCGAAGTGGGCTATGTGCATAGTTATTCCTATGTCTACTCCGACAGACCCATGGCCAAGGCAGGGATGTTGCCTAATAAAGTTGAGCGAGGCGTAGCCCTAGAACGCCTTGCTCGTTTGCAGGCGTTGCAACTTGAACTCGCTGCCAAGCTCCTTGGCGATCAGATTGGCCTTGAGACTGAATTATTGATTGAAAGTAAAAGCGTGCATCAACTTTTGCCCGATAACGGGTTGCCCATTGGCGAAACAGCCCCCCTTGCCATGCCCGAAGGTTGGCAGACCTGGCTGGGGAAAACCCCTCAGGGCCTTAACGTGAATGTTTCCTTACCCCCTTTGAGCGAATCGGGCGAAGGGGAAAATTCTTTTATGGCAAGCGCATTTACAGGACAGAACTCTTTTGATAAGGAGTGGGTAGGTAAGCTGGTGCCTGTTCGTATTGAAGCGGCATCGAAGCATTCCCTCAAAGCTTCAGTGATAGGTTATTCATGGTAGGTACAGTTGTTTTAGGAATATTTCCCAAAGAGCATAATCGCGGCGACGTCTATTTATATGTGCTTGGTTGCCAGCGTATTTTACGCTTGGAGGTCGACGCCCTTGAGAGCGCGAGTATCGCAGCTGCCCTCCTTCACGGTAAAAATACCCTCATAAAATCATCCCTCAATGAACTGCGTAGCGCTGAAGTTGATGCCTTGCTTAAAGAAGCGTCGGTCCAAATTCAGGCTGGTGATTTTGTTGACGACGAGCTTGCGGACAACCTTGCCAATTTGCTGGAACACGCTCAACCCCCGAAAATTCGGTCTGAATACGCTTTATTTCATACCTACCTTGAGACGCTCGCTTCACTGCAAAGCGAACTGCACTGTGTTGTCCTCTCGGGCATGGGGCAAGTAAACGCTTCGCTTGTTATACAGGATGGGCGTCGCAATGAGCGTTTTAGCCTCAACAGTCCCTTGGGAGATGCCCTTGCCCTAGCGTTATATGCCGATGTCCCCGTGGGAATCGTTCCGGCTTTGGTTCAGCGGGCCCTTCCTTTGAAAGCTGTCCTAGAAACGGTACCCGAAGAGGTGCGCTCTGTGATGGAAGCCATTATGCCGACATCGGAACATGAAGCCGCCTTGCAAAAGAAAATGGATGTGTACAATTCGGTTCCTTTGGTGACCGTGACGACGGGCAATATAAAACCCATGGCTTTGCATAGCGGCAACAGGCGTGTTGAAGTGAGCATTCGCCGGGTGTCGAAGACCCAAACCCCTGATGGGAATGCTATCCGAGTTGGCGCAGAACGCATTTTTCCCGATACCTTGTTGTCGGACGAGCAGAAGGCAAGCCGCCAGCGGCTTGCGCCTTTGACGGCGGATGAGATCGTGTTTGATGACAACGAGGAAGAAAACAGCACAGGTGATTTTGCCAGAGCTTTATTTGAAAAAGATACGGGACGGGGCGCTTCTCCTGCTACCCGATCGCATAAAAGGGGTGGCCCCGTGAATTCTCCCGATGTTGCCACTTCTGCCAAGGTCTCTCATGCGGCTACCAAGGCCCATTCGACTGAGGAGGAATCCCTTAAAAATCTTTTGCAGCAACTTGTTCCTGAAACAAAGGTTCGTATGTGAGCCAAAAACTTTTAGATGTGAAGCAACTAAGCGTTGCCTTCCCACAATCTTCTGATAAAGCCCGCAGGGTTCACAGGGGCCCTCAAGCCCATAAGACTCATGGGAACCCATGGCGCTTTGCCCCCAAGGACGACAGGGGCTTTCCTCAAAAAGACCGTCCCCTCTCGCCAGGCCAACAGCCCTTATCTCCCACTTCCACAACACCCGATTTGCCCAATAGTCTGGGTTTTGCCGTTAACAATGTCAGTTTTTCGGTTTCCGCCGGCAAGACCCTTTGTCTCGTTGGCGAGTCTGGTTGTGGAAAAAGTCTCACGGCTCTTTCCGTCATGAAATTATTGCCTGAAACAGCACGCCTCGTTTCAGGACAATGCCTTTTTGAAGGGCGGGACTTATTTCAAATGACGCCTGAAAGCTTGAGTAGCGTGCGGGGGAACGATATAGGGATGATTTTTCAAGACCCCATGTCTTCTCTTAATCCCGTCATGCGTGTGGGGACGCAGGTGGCAGAACCTCTTCGCCGTCATTTGGGGTGCGATAAAAAAGCGGCTTTGCAAAAAGTCGAAGAGCTTTTTACCCGTGTGGGCATCCATCCCGCCAGCGAACGCATCCATGAATACCCCCACCAGTTAAGCGGTGGGCTCAGACAGCGGGTTGTCATCGCCCAAGCCTTGGCTTGTCAGCCAAAACTCATTATTGCAGACGAGCCTACCACGGCCCTTGACGTGACTGTGCAAAAGCAGATTCTTGGGCTTTTGCATTCTTTAGTCTATGAAATGGGGAGCGGTATGCTCTTGATTTCTCACGATTTATCTGTTGTGAGCGCTTGCGCGGACGATGTGGCCGTTATGTACGCGGGAAGCATTGTGGAACAAGGGTCAGTGTCGGCGATTTTAGAAAATCCCCTCCATCCCTACACCCAGGGGCTCTTAGCCTCAAGGATAAGCCTGTTGAATGACGGGGCTGGTCTAAACCCTGAGGACAAGTCTGACTTTACTTGTGGTGATAAGGGTGGGGGCAGTGACGGTCATTGTAGACAGCTTGAAACCATCCCGGGAACAGTGCCTTCCTTGTGGGAGCGTCCTGCGGGCTGTGTCTTTCATCCGCGTTGCCCCAAGGCCGCGGAGCGGTGCCGTTTGGAAGACCCTGCCCTTGATTATGAGCGCGCTCACAAGGGAGAGCATGTGAGCAGTTGTTTTTTTGCTCTGGGGTAGGTTGGCGGCAATACTGAGAAAAGGGAAGGCTCTGCCTTCCCTTAACCCATCCGCCAAGGAACTTCATTCCGTGGAACCTGTTAGGAAGATAGCGAGGGCATGTCCCTCTTTTTTCATAAAGGGCTTGTCGTAGTAGAAAATTCCCTGAATCCCGTATTCCTGAACCCTGAATCCCTGACTTTCTGATATTCAAAAATTTCACTATTCTCATAAAAGACAGGTGGCATCATCCTTGTTGTGTAAGAATGATGCCACCTGTCTTTTATTTGTTCCAAGGGGATGAGAAAGTTAGTTCCTTGCTGGAAAGAGGGGGACAGCGTCCACCAAAACTTTCAAGCCCTCTGCATAGCTTTTAATAATTTCACAAACTATTGGCGCGGGGTTTGGTCTGATTGGCTCATGGTGCCGTTATTCTCTTTTTTGTAAGGTTCGTCCTCGTCATCCTCGATAATATCATCAAGAACATCATCAACCTCGTCACTGACGATGTCGATGAGACTCACGCCTTTTCTGGGCAGCACAATAACCGTATAAAGCACCCCGGAGATAAGGTAGAGAAAGAGCAGGGTGAAAATGGCGGGGATAGGCTGAGCCACCACAGTGGCAAAGATGATGATGGCAAAGACCAGATAGCGGAAAGGGTGAGCCTTTAAAAAGCCCATTTCTTTAAAAGCCGCGTAACGGAACTGGCTCACCATCAAAAGAGCGACAATACCCGTGAGGACAAGGGATACCGCGTTAAAGTATTTGTTAATGGCGTTGGGGATGAAAGCCAGCGTCTCGCCCATGAAGCCCGCGGCGTCAGGCATAAAGAGAATGAAGATGGCAAGGGAGCACCCAGCGGCAGGGGCGGGAACCCCGATGAAAAACTTTTTGTTCGAAGGTTCGTTGGTGGCGGCGGCAACGTTAAAGCGAGCCAGACGCAAGGCGCAACAGACAGCGAACATAAAGGCTATGGCGATGCCAAGGCGTCCAAAATTATGCAGGGCCATTTGATAAATAAGGAAGGCGGGGGCTAGGCCAAAGGCCACCAGGTCCGCCAAAGAGTCAAACTGAACGCCAAATTCGCTGGCGGTGTTGGTGAGGCGAGCCACGCGTCCATCCAGCGCGTCCAGTACGGCGCTCACTAAAATGGCGATGCCCGCTTTATAAAAATCACCTTGGGCCGACCAGATAAGCCCCATAAAAGCGGCGAACATGCTGGCGGCTGTAAAGAGGTTGGGTAGAATATACACGCCCTTATGACGAGGAGCTTTGGGATTCATTTTTTTGTCCTATTCTTTAGTGGCGATAACGGTTTGACCTGCGAAAACAATATCTCCAACGCTTACGGAGGGGCGAGCCGTTGGGGGTAAGTATACATCGACCCGCGAACCGAATTTAATCATGCCGTAACGCTGGCCACGTTCAAGTTTGTCGCCTTCTTCCACTCGGCAGACAATGCGCCGCGCGATGAGACCGGAGATTTGAACCATGGTCCAGGTGTCCTTGTCTTCGTCTTCAAGCTGATAGGCGCAACGCTCGTTGTCTGTGGCGGCCTTGTCAAAGGCGGCGTTTAAAAATTTTCCGGGGTAGTAAGTGATGGAGGTTACTGTGGATTTTAAGGGGCTACGGTTAACGTGAACGCTGAAAACGTTCATAAAAATGGCGATATACTGCCTGTCTTCACCTGTTATGGGGTCTTTTTGGGTGGTTACACGAATGACTTTACCATCGGCAGGGCTTACGGCGACCTTATCCGCAGTGGGGACCACCCGTTCCGGATCACGGAAAAAGTGACAGCAAAACAGGGTGAGGAAAAGGAAGATTAAGGCGAAGAACCACCAGCCAAGGGCGCCAAAAACAAGGGCGCTTAGGGCGCAAAGGCCAATGCTGGGAATTCCTTCAGGGGTAATGCCGATTTGTGGTTTTTGCATGAAACGTCCTTATGGCGTTGAAGTCAAACAGCTGAGCGGGTATAGTAATACCGGGCTGTTTCTCACAGGGACTCTTCTTGAATTTGCTGTTTGTGGTGTTGAGTCCATGATTGTATTACCTTCACCTGTCAGGGTATATCTATGGGAAGGGCAGGAAGAGTATACTGCGTTCTTCTGACGATGACCAGCCTATTTTCCTCAGCTTTCCTGCCAGGGTTTCGAGACCCTACTCGAGTTAATTCATCCTGAGTATGGGCTGGGTGAGTGATTTTATATCTCTTTGACCTTCTCTTTACTCCCTTTTCCTTGTCAGTTTCCTTGTCTGTCGTTGACTCATAAGCACCAGCCTCTTATAGTCCTTTTGGGTGCTCGCTTGAAAGGGAGGCGCGCATTTTCAAGCTTTTATTAGGTGTTTGAGCAAAGATTTTATGGGCTGCTGTCAGGGTTTTTCTGGCTTCGGCTGTGAGACAGCCTGAGCGCCACCATGGCACCACCATAACTCCGTTATGGCTCCTTCATGGCATCGTTATGGCGCCATATAATACGCAATTCGAGGGTTTTTGGGATAAAACGGTATGGATACACTTACCCATTGTGTGGCTGGTGGCTTAACGCCGCTTCTTTTTAAACGCGCCCCTAAACGAACGACTCTTATCTGGTTTGGCATTGCCGCGGGGGAGCTTCCCGACATAGATTTCTTTTTTGGAAGCGGCACTCCCGAAGGTCTTATGCTTATCCACAGGGGGCTGACCCATTCCCTTTTCTTACAGCCTTTTTTAACCCTTGCCCTTGTAGTGCCTTTCTTTATTTATGTGAACTGTCGGCGAGAGCCCTCGTTGCCTCTCCCGTCAGTTAATCGTCCTTTGGTCGCGCCCGTATCCAAGGCGCAGAGTGGTCATGAAGAGACGCAAAAAAATGGTTACGGGGCAGGTTCGGGAAGGGACAAAAACACGGGCAAGGAGCAGGTTCTTTCACATGAATATACACAGGTTCAGGGAATGGGGGGAGCGGACAGCGGATACGCGGGGCATACTCACTCCTTGGGGCTGATGTGCCTCATTGCCCTGTTGGCGCAGTATGTTCACCTTTTCTTAGACTCCGTGACCTTGTTTGGCACGCAAGTATTGCTTCCCTTCTCCTCTGCTCGCGTGGCTTTACCCGGCATGTTTATTGTTGATTTTTTTCTTCTCATCCCCATAGGGATTTTGTGGATTATGGCCTTGCGCTCCACTGCGCCTCGTGAGGCTCATTGGTCAAAGAAAACACGGTTTCTGGCTCGTTTGGCGCTGGCCTGGATTCTTGTGTATCCTTTGTGCAACCTCGGGGTGAATGCTGTTTTGAATACGGCCTATGCCAAAGAACTTCATCTGCCGCGAGAGCAGGTAAGTCTTTTTACCGAGCCCTTTAGCCCCTTTGTTTGGAAAAAAATTGTCTGGCAGGGGGATGTGTGCAGCATAGAAACGGTGTTTCCCTTGGGAAGAGACAAGGGAAAAGCTCAGATTGCCCATTACCCTGTTCCAGAAAGGACTCTTTTAGATCGCTTTGCCAAGGAAATCCCCCTTTTCGCTTTGTATCGTGAGTTCGCTCCCACCCTTCTTCTGGTAGATATGGCTGAAAATGGCGCGAACCCTCACTTGCGGGAGACGGTCTACAGCTTCGCCGATGCGCGCTATGTTTCCTCGCCAGAAAGTTTTGCCCAGCGCTTAAGAGCCAATACCACGCCCTTTGCTTTTGAGGTGAAAATGTCCCACGGGCGCGTGGCGGCCTATCGCTATCTTGACAACCTTGAAGATAAAAATGTTCCCTGGATTCGTCTTTAAGGGAGCGTAGCGAGGCTTTGAGGGTGGCGTTATGAAATCGTGGAAGACCTGGTGTTCAGTAACAAAGAGCAGGTATTCCCTGAAAAAACGGAAAGGGAAATCTTTCCTGAAAAACAATTATTCAGTACAGTAGATGAACAGTAGACACGCAAAAGGCCTTTGGCTCTTTTCTTATGGACTTTGTGCGCGTGTTCCTTTGAATATTCTTTTATGCGGGAGCAATCATGACAAAACAATCCCTTGCCTGTTTTAAGGCCTATGATATTCGCGGCAGAGTCCCCCAAGACTTCAATCTGGAGCTTGTCAGAGAAATCGGGCTCGCCTTTGTGGCGGAATTTTCCTTAAAAAATGTCTGCATCGGTTACGATATGCGTCAAACAAGCAAGGACTTTTCCCTTGTTCTTGCCAATGCCCTTGAAGATGCCGGAGCCAATGTGACCAATATCGGTCTTTGCGGTACCGAAGAGGTCTATCACGCGACCTTTAGTCAGGGCTTTGACGGGGGTATTATGATTACCGCCAGCCACAACCCCGTTGACTGGAACGGCATGAAGCTTGTCCTTGCCGAGGCTCGTCCCGTGAGCAGTGATACAGGCCTTCTTGCCATCCAAGATCGCGTTTTGGCAGGGGATTTTCCCATCGCCATTAAACCCGGAATTACCAAGTTTCAATCTTTCCGCTCTGAATTTGTAGAACACCTCCTTGGATGCCTTGGCGATAAGGATAAGCTTGCGCCTTTGCGCATTGTTGCCAACGCGGGGAACGGTTGCGCTTGGCTCCCTGTTCAAGAGCTCGCCAAGCAACTTCCCTGTGAGATTATCCCTCTTTTTGAAACGCCGGACGGCACCTTCCCCAATGGTGTCCCCAACCCCTTGTTGCCTGAGAATCGTGAGGTTACCAGTAAGGCTGTGATTGAGCACAAGGCCGATGTGGGCCTCGCCTGGGATGGGGATTTTGACCGTTGTTTTTTCTTTGATGAAAAGGGACGGTTCATTGACGGTTATTATCTGGTTGGCCTTTTGGCCCAAACCTTATTACGCCGTCATAAGGGCGCGAGTATTATTCACGACCCTCGTCTTATCTGGAACACTCAGGATATCGTGCAAAAAGAAGGCGGAAGGGCGGTTCAGTGTAAATCGGGTCATGCCTTTATCAAAGAGCGCATGCGGCAGGAGAACGCTTTGTATGGCGGTGAAATGAGCGCCCACCACTATTTTAAAGACTTTGGTTTTTGCGATAGCGGCATGTTGGCTTGGCTTTTGGTCTATGAACTTATGAGCGATACGGGAAAACCCCTGTCCGAGCTGGTTGATGAACGCATCGCTTTGTACCCCGCCAGTGGGGAAATTAACCGGACACTTACCGATCCGGATAAGTGCATCGCCGCTATCCTCAAACGCTATAAAGGCGAGGCCCTAAGCGTTGACCGCATGGACGGGGTGAGTTTAGAGTTTGCGGACTGGCGCTTTAACTTGCGTAAATCTAACACTGAGCCCGTCATTCGTTTAAATGTAGAAAGCCGTGGCGACATAGCCCTTATGCAGGCGAAGACAAAGGAAGTGCTATCCTTGATGGAATAAGGGGAGAAGCGTTTTTCAGAGGTCGTTTTATTTAGCCTAGTGAATCTTTTTCACACCCGCAAGCCAAGAAACCAGTTTTCTTGGCTTGTATTTTTTCGCTCGCCTGTTTTTGGTTGTTCTCCTGCTGGCGAGTCGCTTCTTGGTCAGTTTTTACGGTTTTTCCTTTTGACTTTCGGGTTTCCTTTTTCCCATTGGCACTATTTTTGAGGGACTTCTCGCTTTTTTTAGGGCGCTTTGGCGCGCAGGGGCCTCAGGCTGTTGTCTAAGGGAAGAGGAGTGGACTCTTCGTCGTTTTAAGGGCGACCATAAAAACGCGTCTGTGTAAAAACATGCCTAGTGGTGGGCTATTCGTAGGCGCTGGTGCATTGACCTTTCAGGGATATGAGCCTATAAAAAAAGATTCGAACGAAAGGAGCGGACTCGCCTGCCCTTGGTGGCGACTTCTGAGTCCGATTCTTCATTTAGATTATTCAGATTGATTACAGTTTCAGATTAACTCATCGCTTGCGTTGTTGAGCGTTATTTTTGAGGAGAAAGCCTATGTCACAAAAACCCGTTCACAATCAGGCCCAGCAGAGCCCGCAAGGTCTTTTGGATTCTTTACAGGCCGAAATTGCGCCCGAAGCTTCCCCCCTGCTCGATTTTTTGAAAAAAAATACAGGGGCCATAATTTTATGTTTTACCGCCCTTGTTTTGATTATCGCCGGGTATCTTTATTACAGCCATAAAAGCCACACGGCGAACCTCGCCGAACAGCAGGCCCTAGGCAAGTTGTTGGTTATCCACGACCCAGAGGTGCGTTTGGAAAGCCTTGAGAATTATCTGGCTGAAGCTCCTTCGGCTTTAAAGAATCAGACCATGCTCGCCATGTTGCAAACCGCCGTTGAAATGGGCAAAAACGATAAAGTCCTCGAAATGTGGGAAAAGCTTGGCAAAGAAGATAAAAATCTTTCCCAGTTAAGCGCCATTGGCACCGCCAGCGCTTTGGCTGAAGAGGGTAAATATGCCGAGGCCATGGCTATCCACGAGGGGCTTTTGCCTCAAGTTTCTGCCAGCGAGCGCCCCTTTATTAACCGCAGTATCCTCAATTATGCCGAGGTTCTTGACGATACCGCTCGGGCCATTCAAGCGTGCGAAGATATTTTAGCTGAAATGCCTAAAATTCAGATGGTTGTGGAAGGTTCCGACGAACTCAAACTCGTCAACGCGGAGCGCTCTTTGTTGGAGCAAAAGCTCGCCATGTTACGCTTAAAAGCTGAATAAGGGAGGCGTTATGGAAGATTATCTCCTTGGTGGCGCGGGTGAGCGTCACTTGCTCTTGGGCAACGAAGCCATAGTACGCGGGGCGCTGGAAGCAGGCGTCAATATCGTTTCCTGTTACCCCGGAACGCCTTCTTCCGAAGTGCCTGACAGTTTCCGTCGTATTAAGAACTGTAATCGCTTTTATCTGGAATACGCCGTGAACGAAAAAGTCGCCATGGAAGTGGCGGCTGGAGCTTCCCTTGGCGGCGCCATGGCCCTTGTGACCATGAAACACGTTGGTGTTAACGTGGCGGCCGACCCTCTAATGACCATGACGTATACGGGTTTACCCGGTGGGTTGGTGCTTCTTTCTGCGGACGACCCGGGCTGTCATTCAAGCCAAAACGAGCAGGACAACCGCACCTATGCCCGATTTGCCCATATGCCCTGTTTTGAGCCTTCCACCGCTCAGGAAGCGAAGGACATGACCAAGGCGGCTCTCTTGCTATCTCGTGAGCTGGGTCAACCAGTGATGCTTCGCACCACCACGCGGGTTAACCACCTGCGCGGGGCGGTAGAGTACGGCCCCTTGCCCCAGTCTCCTGCTCCCCTTGTGCCCTTTGAGCGCAATGTGCGGCGTTTTGTGCCTGTGCCCGCGGTGGCACGCAGTCGCCACCCCGTCTTGGTGGAAAATATGCGCATCGCCGAAGAAAAGGCCGTTGATTCGGCTTTTAACAAAGAGACAGGACGTGGGGAAGTCGGCATCATCGCTTCGGGCATTAGCCGTAATTTTTTACATGACGTGTTACACGCCAATGGCTGGCAAGATAAGGTTCGCACCTTGGAACTGGGCTTTAGCTGGCCTTTGCCTGAAAAGCTCCTTCTGGCTTTCATGCGCTCCGTTAAAAAACTGCAGGTGTTGGAAGAGGGCGAGCCCTTGATTGAAAACGCCTTGCGAGCTTTAGCGCAAAAAACAGGCCTTGAAGTTGAAATATATGGCAAAGGGCGTGAACTGACTGTTTTTGGCGAATATGACTCCCTCTTGGTATATGACGCTCTGGCCCCGCTTTTGGGCGGCGCGGTATGTGCTCGTACCAATAAAACAGAAGAATTACCCCAGCGTCCGCCTAACTTGTGCGCTGGTTGCGCTCACCGTTCGGTCTTTTATGCCACGCGTAAAATCTTTGGGGACGACGCTTTTTATTCAAGCGATATTGGCTGTTACACCCTTGGGCTTTTACCCCCTGTTAGCGCCGCGGATTTCCTCTTTTGCATGGGGTCTTCGGTTTCCGCCGGAAGCGGCTTTGCCCGTTCTTCGGGCAAGCGGGTGGTGGCCTTCATTGGTGATTCCACCTTTTTTCACTCCGGTATGACTGGCCTCGCCAACGCTGTTTTTAACCAGCACAACGTTATTTTGATAATTCTGGATAACGGTACAACGGCTATGACTGGGCACCAGCCTAACCCCGGCGTTGAACAAGATGTTTTGGGTGCGACCTCCACCCATCTGGATATTGAATCCATTGTGAAGGGCATTGGAGTTACGAAGCTTGCCAAGGTTCGCGGCTATAACCAAAAAGCCATTCAAAGCGCCTTGGAAGACATGAAGGAAAACTCTGGTGTTCAAGTTCTCATCGTGGAAGAACCCTGTGTTCTTTTCGCACGGCGGACATTGAAGCGAAAGCGTAATCAGGTGGCCTTTGTGGCAGAACAGGACGACAGCGCTTTGCAGTGTCTTAACACTCTGGCTTGTCAGGCCTTTCGTCGTAATGGCGATATAATCAGCGTTGATGAAGAGCTGTGCGCCGGGTGCATGGTGTGCATGCAAGTTTCTGATAGTTTTAAAGGTAAAAAGAGGGGTGCGTAATGAGCCGCCTGCGTATTTATCTCACTGGTGTGGGTGGACAAGGCACTTTAACGGCCACAACCTTATTGTCTCGCATCTTGCTGGACGAAGGACTTGAGGTTGTTTCTGGTGAAATTCACGGCATGGCCCAGCGGGGTGGTGTTGTGGAATCAACCATCCTTGTGGGCGGTTGGAAAAGTCCGGTTATTTCCCATGGCGAAGCCGATGTTGTTCTAGGCTTTGAAGCCCTTGAAACTTATCGGGCCCTGCCCTATCTCGTTCCGAACGGCACGGTGTTTTCCTCCACGGAGTTTATTCCCCCTCCGGGTGTAAACGCCGGTCGCGAATCCTTGCCCGAACTTACCTATATTGTGGATGCCGTTCGCAAGGTCGCGTCTAAAAATGTGTTTTTGCCCATAGCCAGTTTAGGCCAACAGGCAGGAGCCGTTCAAAGCGCCAACACTATTTTGCTGGCGGTTTTCCTTGAGTCGGGTCTTTTGCCTTGCGGAGTGGACGCCCTGCAAAAAGGTATCGAAAAATACCTTCCCCCCAAGGTTGTGGATGTGAACAAAGAGGCTGTGCGCCTTGGCCTCGAAGCCATGAGCAAGCCTGCCTGCTCCTAGCCATCTTCAATAATTTGCAGGCCTGTTGACTGTTACGCCTGTAACCATCTCAGCTATGCTTATCACAGCCGCGCCATATATCATTGGCGTGGCTGTGCTTTTTTAGGCTATTATGACGATGTTTTTTAAAAGAATCTGCCTTAGGTGCAGGACTTGTTAAGCTCATTCTGTTTTCCTCACAACTTATGGTTATTATTTACGGTGCAGGGGATTCTCCCTTGGCGGGGTTTGGGGTAGAGTCCCAATTCGCCTCAGTATCGCTTCAATGAATCCTGAATTTAGGAGAGACCCTGTCTTCCCTGAAAGCTTCTATGGAGGAATTTTGCTCTTGCCGGATTCCTTGCAAGTTGTGGCTACGCTGGCATCTATACTAAAAGAGGAAAAAGTAAAGACGGCTCATTGACTCTGGCAGGAGCTGGAATTATCTTTTAATGATTGAATAGAGGGTATAAAAGAGGTATGTCTTTTTTGTAAGAATTTGAGGTGGAGAGGGCAGGAGCTCATCTTTCGAAGGCTGTGAAGCTCCCAGAAGCTTCTGTAAACTCTAGATTCCCTCAATATTTACTGGACCTTTACCATCCTCATCCTCTTAAGCAACCTGGATTCTTGGACTATTGAAGCATTTAACCCCTGTGTGTTCCCGTCTTGCCACACCATTGACCTGTAAGGAGAAATATTATGGCCACAGCAAAAAATATCGCCGCCAGCGCTAAGGATACTCGTGAAGAGCGCCGCGCCCGAGTCATTGACGCTTTAAACACCGCCCGCGCCATGGAGCTTCATGCCATCGCCCAGTATATGAACCAGCACTATGGTTTGGACGATATGGACTATGGGCTTCTCGCCGCCAATATGAAATTGGTTGCCATCGATGAAATGCGCCATGCGGAAATGTTTGCCGAACGGATTAAAGAACTTGGCGGAGAGCCGTGTACTTCCGCAGACAGCAAAGTTGTAAAGCGCCAAGTGGTGAAAGAAATTTACCCTTTTGCTTCGGATATGGAAGACAACACCATTGATAGTTATAACCAGTTTTTGCTCATTTGCCGTGAATGTGGCGACAACGTCTCGGCCCGTCTTTTTGAAGACATTATCGTTGAAGAGCAAGCGCACCTGAGCTACTTTGATAATATCAAAGACCATATTGATACCTTGGGCGATAACTACCTTTCGAAAATGGCAGGAACTCCCTCTTCCACAGGGGGGACAACCAAAGGCTTTGTCATCGCTCCCATTGGCAATACGGGAAATTAACAGGCCATAACCAGCCAAAGGCAGGGGATACCCTGCCTTTTCTTTCTCCCTTTTTTAGCTGTGTAGCAATATGAAGTCTATTGTCATGGGCTGTTTTCGTGTAAAACCGACAGGAAGGTTTTGCTTTCGTCTTGCAGACCCTTGTGTGGTCTTGTTTTGTCCGTCATCCCCAACACTTCATAAGGTAAAATGTGCTTGTATCTGTTAAAAAACAGCGCCAGAAGATCTGGATAGACGAAGAGACTCAACCCGAAGACGAGGTTGAAATCGCTCTGGATTTCGTGGGAAGCCCCTATGAAAATCAAGGGCTTTCGCCGCCGGGGGCGTCAGCGCACAAAGAAAGAGAAGAATGCGTCCCAACCCAAACCTCATTCCACAATCCATCCCAAGCTCAAACCAAAACTCAATCTTTAAAAAGCGAACCCTATAACGAAGGGGCGCTCAGTCTTGGCGCAGGGCAAACAAATGAAGTTTTTGGAGAGGATGAGTCTTTTATGCCCCCACCCCACGCTGGCGCATGTGGCTTTGTTGCCCGCGGAGAAGAACCCTCGCAAGGGACTCAGGCTCAGATGACCAGGATACAGGTGACTAAGGTACAGGAGACTGGGATACAGGCTGTTGGAGCCCATGTGTCAGAGGGACAGATTGCTGGGGCTCAGGGTTCTAGACCCCATGAGCAAGAACCATTAGCCTTGGAACCAAAGGGCGGGAAGGGTCGGAAGGCTCAAAGGAATTGGCGTTGGGCGCTTTTTTCAGTGCTGGTTCATATGGCGTGTGTGGTGGTTCTTTATGCTTTTGCGCAGGCTGTGTTGCAAGGAAAATTCAGCTTTGTTTTTGATGGCGATGGGCCTGTAGCTGAAGAAAAGATGACGCGGGCCGAACCGCTTCAAACCTTTGAAGGGGATGGGGAGGAATCGGAATTTACACGGGGAATGCCAACAACACCAGCGGGCAATAAGCCGAGTCGCCCCTTTGTGCACATGATAGATTTGGAAGATGTGGTGCCGGGTCAGAAGTAAGGGGATGGAGGAACGCGCGTTTAGGGACTGGAGGCGCGAGGAAAAAGTCTAGAGCCAGTCAAAAAGGCTTTAAGGGCTAAAACCATAGACTGGTCCTGTAAGAAACTCGCCGTGGAGGACGCTGAATAGGCGGAAGCTGGCGAGGAAAAACCTGTTTGAATACTTCCCTAGCGCCAGCTCCAGAAACTCTGAGGCTGGCGCTACTGTATTCAAAGGTTAAAAAGCGAGGTTGAGACCAAATTGGCGAAGCTGTTCGCGGGGCATGCAGAAACGAGCGGTGAGGAGAGGGTCAACTAATTGGGAGATACGGGCCTGCCCGCATAAACTCATGAACATCATGGCCTCTTCGGTGGAAAGGGTCGTGTGCTCCACCAGCAGGTTAAGCATATATTTCGCTGAGAGCTTGATGGCTTCGTCAATGGTTTTGGCGCTGGCTAAAAAAGCTATCTCAGTGTCAGTTTTGAGTAAGGGGCAGGGAAGGGGAAAGTCTTTCATAACATCAACGGCAACAGCGACTTCGCCCGCTATTTCTATGCCTGTTCCGCACACTTCCCCATCGCCCATGGCGGCGTGTAAGTCGCCCATGGCAAGGTAAGCACCATCGACAAAGACAGGGAAATAGACCGTTGAGCCAGCTTGAATTCCGGTGGTGTCCATGTTGCCGCCGTGGCTGTCGGGGGTGCCTGTGGAGACAGCCTCGCCCTCGGGGGCGACCCCGATAACCCCTATCATGGGGTTCAGGGGAATATCCACGCCGCAAAAGGTGTAATGACCATCTTTCACGGGGCAGATGACGGTTTTGCTCTGGACGGCTTCGGGGAAAATCCCCAGGCCGGGTGTTGTGACGACAGCCCCTTGCTTATCTAAGGTAATGGTTTGGATATGCACAGCCAGCGTGTCGCCCTTTTGAGCGTTTTGAATGAACACGGGGCCTGTGGCGGGGTTAACGTGAGAAAAATCAATGCCGTCAAGGAGGTCTTTTTCTGTTTGAACTTGTCCGCCAAGGGCGTCGGGCGTTTCAAAAACAAGGTGACAGGGCGCTTGAACCTTAGCGACGGGAGCGTTTTCTTTGCTAAAGGCATAGACACAATCTTGGCTTTTAATCTTCATGGTTTCCTCCATATTCTTTGACTTAAGGGCGGTCTGACATCAAGTGGCACGACTTTAACTCGCTGTTGTTAAATCGTCCATCGTTGGGAATATATCTTTCGGGTTATGTATCGAGTCCCAGCAAGGGGTATCTTACCTCATTTATTTGAGCCTCACAGCTGTTTTTGTAAGAGTCTGTTATTTTAGTTAGTTAGGTGGATTGTTGGAGAGAGATTTGAAGGTTTGCTTTGTGGCGTTGCTCAGTATGGGATTAAGTGTAAGTGCTGGTTGAGTCGCGAGTAAAATGGTAGGGCGCTGTTGGTAAGGTGGCAATCGATGTGGGGTTGTTCGTTGAGCTATGAGCCTAACCCACGAGCCGCAAATGAAGTATGGGAAAGGGGTTCCCTTGAGCGTCAAGGGGCGAGCGGTTGTATTGGGAGAACCCCATTTTCGTATAAAAAGCGAAGGCGCCGGGATTTTGCTCGTTGACGTCCACGCTATGAACTCCAAGGCCAAGGGCATAGCGGATGAGCATTTCACCAAGACCCATACGGTGATAGGGCTGATCGATGAAAAGCATGGCGATGTGGGATTCTTGCACCCCCAAAAAACCGAGGGGAATGCGGCCAGCTTCGGGGCTATTCTTCTGCCAGTCGCTCCCCGGGAGGTCAGGCTCTAAGATGAAGCCATGGGGGCCTTCGTTGCCTAAGAGCCCCTTGTGCAGGGCCGTTTTCAGCTTTTGGGGTAAGGGGTAGCTCGGGCTATTTTTGGGCAAGTTTTGAGGAACCTCCCAGACGAGAAAAGCGACGTATACGTCCATGGCGCGAAGGTATATGTCGAAAACATCATTGCGAATGTCAAGGATGGCAGATTCGGTCAAAAAATCATGAGTCGCCCGCACGGAGCGTTCCCAAATATTGGTGAGGGCGACATAGTCATGGGCTTGCGCCAGTGTTATGGTCAGAGTGGGATGAATGTGGGACATGGCGGGCCTTTTGGTAAGGTCGGGCGGTGCTCAAAATAGCCTTGACGTAGACCTCATGAGGGCGCATGGCTAGCATATTTATGTGACTTATGGTATATTTTTCTTTACGTCAATGGGGCGATAGGAAGTGCCAGGAAGCCTGTTACGGTGAATGCCTTTTCGACTAGGGCGCAAGCTAGCTGTGATGTATGGGGGCCTGAATGTATGGATTTGGGTCTCTCTGGCTCTCCCTTGGTTCTTCTTTGGTTCGCCGTATTTGAGTTCCGGCTTGCGGTTGGATGCGTTGGACTTGGATTATTTAGTCTTGGGCTTATTCGAGCTTGAGCTTGTTTTAATTCGGCTCTCTTTGGATTTGGCTCGGCTGGTGGCAATCCCACGGTGTCTTTTTCGGGGGCTGTTACTTGAGGTATGATGTCTTTACTTTGCGCCTCATAGCTGTATTTTGCTTCCCATGACCTGATTTTTTTTGTTTATGAAGAGAGTTTCGGGGCATTCTTCTGTTCTGGAGATTTCTGCGTCCCGATAGTATTTCCTGCATTTTATCATGACCTGCTCGGCGCCATTGTGGCGCGGGTGTTGTTGCTTGGCATAGCCTTGAGGCCTTGCGTTAGCTGTTGTTGTAGATGCCATCCTCAAGTTACGCCTGTTATAATAGGCGAAAGATTATAGTGTATGAATGAACCACATTTAGCCAACCAAGGCTATATTTTCTCTTGCTTGTGCAACCTCGTGTTTTGCCTGTCTTTTCACATGCTTTTGCCTGTTTTGCCGCTTTATTTATTGACCGATCTGAAAACAAGCGAAAGTGAAATGGGCATTATCATGGGGGCTTACCCTTTGGCGGCTCTTTTGGTTCGGTTTGTGTCGGGAAAAATCATTGACTCCTTTGAGCGAAAACTGGTTTTCATCTGCTGTATGCTTCCCTTCATAGGTTCCATTGTCGGCTATATTTTCTTCAACTGTGTTTTTGCTTTTGTTTTAATACGCTTCCTTCACGGCGGTTCTTTTGGGATGACCCAAACCTCTGTGAGTACCATGGCGGTGGACGCTATCCCTCCCACTAAGATGGGCACGGGAATTGGTATTTTCGGCTCGCTGAACTCCCTTTCCATGGCTCTTGGGCCCATGTTGGGGTTGTTTGTTTATCAAAATTACACCTTTACCTGTGTCTTTGTGGTTTCGGCCTGCATTGCCACGACAGCTTTTCTGGTCGGGCTCATTATAAAAACAAAGCCCTTGTCTGAGCTTGTTCATTTGAAAAAACCGCATAAAAAAGGGTTTAACCTTGATAATTTTATTCTTAAAGATGCTCTTCCCATTGTCGGGAGTTTTCTTTTAACAGCTTTTCCTTGCGGCGCTATGCTTGGCTATTTAGCTATTTTTACAGAACGCCACGGCATCGCCGGGCATGTGGGCTTGTTTTTCACCTTTTACGCCGCGGGGCTTATTGCTAGTCGTTTTTGGTCTGGCAAACTTTTAGACGGCGGACATATGTTTAAGGTTATTCCCTTTGGGCAAGCTGTAATTTTCGTGGGCTTCGCCATTTTTGTGGCTTCATACTCGCTCACGGCTTTGCTTGTGTCGGGGGTGGTTTTGGGGATTGGCTATGGGCTGGTCGCCCCAAGTTATCAAATGCTTATTATTCTTTTGGCCCCTGAAGAGAAACGGGGTACGGCCAACTCGACCTACTTTTTAACATGGGACCTTGCCATCGGGATGGCCTTGGTTTTTGGCGGAACCTTGGCAGACTTTTTCTCGCTGGATATGATTTTTTATATTTCCTTAGGGCTCATCGTCATTTCAACCTTGTGGTTCATGGGGCCCATCCGAAAGCAATTCGCCTGTGTTATTGCCAAGGTTCAAGAGTCGCCCGTTCGTTAATGATTTTTGCGTCACAACGGGCAGGGACGGCTTGTGAAAAGGCAAAACAGCTGTGAAAATACCCGTGAACACGCCTATGGAAATATAAGCTCAATGCGTGAGCCGCTTGTAATCAGCGCTAAATCCCAACAAAAGCTGAGAACAGTTTAGTCCATATCCGCAGTAAGTTCGAGAAAATCTTAAGGGCGGAAGGGTCTCTCTCCTGAATAAAGCCAGTAAAGCCAATAAAGTGAGCGCTTGTATTTCCATACAAGCGCTCGCGTTATTTATAAGGGGTTCTAAGGGCATCATGCCCTTGGTAGGATGGGGTATGGGGAAGGCGAAGCCTTCTCCCAATAACGCCCTATTACCTCAACTCTTAATGGGCCAGACTCCAGTTATCGCCAATGCCCCAGTCAACGAGAAGGGGAACCGAAAGAGCCTGCCCGCCGGGCGTTACCTCGCTCATGAGTTGAGCCAGACGTTTTCCGGCTTCCTCAGCTACTTCGGGTTGTGTTTCCAGAACGAGTTCGTCATGGATTTGCAGGAGCAGGCGCGCCCCCAGCGATTGGAGGTGGGGGTCGTTTTCAACGGCAATCATGGCGAGTTTGATAATATCGGCGGCGCTTCCCTGAATGCGGGTGTTAATGGCCTGTCTTCTGGCTTGGGAGCGGAGTTGGTTGTTAGATGAGGTGATATCGGGGGTAAGGCGTCTTCGACCCGTCATGGTAGCAACAAAGCCTTGCTCAGCGGCTTCTTTTTCAATGTTGTCATAAAACTCTTTCAGCTTGCTCAGGCGCTCGAAATAGCGCTCAATGAAAACTTTGGCTTCTTTCATGCTAATGCCAAGCTCTTGCCCCAGTTTTTGCGCCCCCATACCGTAAATAAGACCGAAGTTAATGGTTTTGGCGTCTCGGCGCTGGTCTTGACTGATATCCTCGGCCTGCACATCAAAAAGCAGGGCAGCGGTGCTGCGGTGAATATCCTGATTGTTTAAAAAGGCTTGTACAAGGGTGGGGTCTTGGGAAAGGTGCGCCAAGACACGGAGCTCAACTTGCGAATAGTCGGCGCAGACCAGTGTTTGACCCGGCGTAGCAATGAAACAGGCGCGCATTCTCGGGCCGAATTGGCCTCGGATGGGAATGTTTTGAAGGTTGGGGTTACTGGAAGACAAGCGCCCTGTGGCGGTGGCCGTTTGGTTAAAGGTCGTGTGGATGCGATTTTTAAGGTCAGCGCTTTGGGGCAGAGGCTCAAGATAGGTTGAGCGTAATTTTTCCAGCGTGCGGTATTCTTCGATGGCGTCGATGATGGGGTGTTTCCCACGCAATTTTTCAAGGGCGGCTTGGGAGGTGGACATGGCCCCGCCTTTGGTTTTTCCTGCTTTGGGTAGCTGGAGAAACTCAAAGAGCACATGACCAAGCTGTTGGGAAGAGCGGATATTAAAGGGGCCCTCAGCCATGGCGTAGATGGTTTCGGTCAGTTTGTCGAGGCTTGTCTGCACTTCGTTTAAAAAGCTGGCGCAGGCGTCAAGGTCGAGGGTGATGCCGCGCTCTTCCATGGCGGTTAAAATGGGAACGAGGGGGGCTTCTATGGTGCCGAGAACCGTATCGAGCTCGGTGTTGAGCAATTGGTTTTTGATGAGGGGGTAGATGTCCAGCCCCAAAAGACCGTGATGGCCTGTATTCGCGTAAGCGCTTCCAGAAATGAGTCCATAGCGACCGCGTATAAAATCCCAGCTATAATTGCGCTCTTCAGGGCTTAAAAGATAGGTAGCCAAAGAGAGGTCAAACCATTGCGAGGCGGGAAGGTCGGCAAGGGCTGAATAGGTTTTGTAAAGGATTTTACTGTCGGGGGTGACCACAACAGCCTGCTGTTTTATGAGACGTTCCGCAAGGGCTGTGATGAGTGTGTTGTGCGACGCCTCATTGGTCTTGCTTTCGGACGTAAGATGGTATTCTTTGCCGGCATAAGCCACAAGGAGACCTTGCTCAAGGGGCATAATAAAGACGGGCTCGCCTTGGCCCATGGGATGCATTGGGGTGAGATCGGCGCAAGGGATGAAGAGACTTTCGTCTAGGCTTGCTTCTTGGGGCGCGAGGCTGAACAAACTGCCTTCGACCATAGTAGGTGAATCTTGGCGTGGCGAGGCGGCTTTAGAAGGGCTGGGGGGCGTTGTTTTGGCCTTATTTTCGGGTGTGGTGACAGATGCATCAGGCGAACCAGATGGTTTGGGCGCTTCGGGGAAGGGGCTGACCCCACTAAAGGGGGTG
>CAZYJQ010000022.1:0-25850 GCA_964647835.1 uncultured Desulfovibrio sp.
AAGAGTAAATGAAAAACATTAAAATTCTCAGTGTTGGCTCCATGGTTGAGCCCCACTGGAAAGCCGCGGCTCAGCATTATATTAAGCGGATAGGTCATACCGCCAAACTGCAAATGATAACGGTGAAAGACGCCCCGCCAAAGTTCCTCCCCCAAGCGAAAATGGAAGATGAATCAAGCCGCCTCATGCGCCATCTCGCCAGCAAAGATATCCTCATCTGTCTAGACGATAAGGGCAAGCAACACACTTCCGAGCAATTTGCCTCCCTGTTGCAGCAGCACTATGACTACGGCGAAACGCCCTGCTTTGTCATTGGTGGAGCCTATGGCCTTTCACAAGAAATAAAAAGCTCTGCCCGCCACCTCGTTTCCCTCAGCAAGTTCACCTTCCCTCACGAACTGGCTCTCGTCATGCTTTTGGAACAAGTCTATCGCTCCGAAACTATCCTTCTGGGCACAGGCTATCACCATGGATAGAACACTTAGCGACGACCAGACAATAGCACCAGACAAGCAGTCACGCCGATAAGTAATCACACTAGAAAAGCAATCATATTAGAAAACTAGCTATGCCAGAAGAACAATTACAACGGAAAAGCAATTATCACGGACAAAACCATAGCTCTCGGTCCTTCAAGGAACTGAGATTTCCCTGAAAATTCTCGCTTACTTGTCCAACCGCAAAGCCCATAAATAACGGCTATCCCCTTGAATGCTATACTGTTTTTCGTCAACCAGCTTCCATTGGGCATCAAGTCCTTCAAGGGCATATTCTTTGGGGGCGGGGAGAAGAGTCAAAAACACCGCGAGTCCGCCGTTGGTTGTATAGGGCGCGACCAGCTCCAGAACCTGTTCCCAAGGCATAAAAGCCCGACTGATAATCATTTGCGCCTGCGGCTGAGCGGGGAAAAAGTCCTCCACTCGGGCTTGAACAACCTCTGTTTCGCCATAATCATGCGAAGCAAGAACAGTCTTTAAAAAAAGCGTTCGCTTTTCCCGTGAATCCACAAGAGTATAACGACCGTCCTGCCAAAGAAGGCGCAATGGAATGCCGGGAAGTCCCGCCCCCGCCCCCAAGTCCCAAGTGAGGGGCGCCTTTGCCAAAGAGCCCTTCCCTTGAAGACTTGTCAGAAAAGGGTATAAAAAGGCGCTATCGGCAATAAGAGTACGCAAGGCTTCGTCCCAACGGGATTTCCCCACAAGATTCATTACCCTGTTCCACTTCATAAGCAGTCCGAGATATTGCAAAAGCCCGTCTAAACTTTTTTCGGTCCGTAAAAAACACTCAAGTCCACCGTCTTCGCACTCGGCAACCAAAGACTCGCGCGTTAGTTCTTTTTCTCTTTTGTTCGCCATGAATCCTTCTCCGCCTTTAGGCCCAATTTCGCTTGGCTTTACAGCGCCTGTGTTGTAAAAGACAATAGTAAATTATTCAAGGCGAAACGTAAACATACACGCTTTTTTCAAGGTATCCTGCCAAAGAAACGGCGTACATTGGGTTTTATCCAATGCGCTTATGGTCCTCGCCCAGCACATTTTGAGCAAAACGCTATTTTTCAGGGAGTATGGAATGGCACAGACTGCGTTACTTTTTCCGGGGCAGGGCTCGCAAGAGCTTGGCATGGGCCGTGACTTAGCCGAATCGAACAGCGACATTATGGAGTTGTGGAAAAAAGCTGAAAAAATCAGCGGCATAGCCCTGCGGGAAATATATTGGGATGGCGACGATGCCGCCATGTCCCAAACGGTTAATCTCCAGCCTGCCCTCACTACCGTCAATCTTTCCTGCTGGTTTGCCATCGCTGGCAAAATCCAACCGAGCTTCACCGCCGGGCACAGCCTTGGAGAACTCAGCGCCCTTGTGGCCGCCAACGTTTTGCCCTTTGACGATATGATTACCCTCGCTACCCATCGCGGTCGCCTCATGAGTCAGGCCGACCCAGAAGGCAAAGGAGCCATGGCCGCCATTGTCAAAGTTGACCTTGAAACCGTCACCCAATGCGTTGAAAAAGCTCGTGAAAGAACGGGAGAACTGCTCATTATCGCCAACCACAACACCCCGGCTCAATACGTCGTAAGCGGCACCAAAGCCGCCATTGAGGCTGTGGCTGAAGAAGTAAAAGAGAGTAAAGGGCGTGCCATTACGCTGGCGGTATCGGGCGCTTTTCACTCCCCCTTAATGGAAGACGCCGCCAAAGAATTTGGCGAAGCCATCAGCGCCATAGCGCCAAACAAATGGAATAACGCCCGCTTCCCAGTCTACTCAAACGTCTCTGCTACCCCTGCCACGGATAAAGACCAACTCAAAGAACTTTTCACCAAACAGATGACTTCGTCCGTTTTCTGGATTGATACCATTCAAAACCAGTGGAAAAACGGCGCTCGCCGCTTTATCGAGTGCGGGCCCAAACAAGTATTGACCAAAATGACCCCAGCCATTCTTAAGGGAATGGCAGAGAGCGAAGAGCTTCAATGTTTGAGCGTTGGCTCGCTGGAAACGATTCATTCTCTCTAATTTTATATAGCCATTTCATTTTTAGGAGTTTTTCATGGCCTTGAGTATTGGTATTGTCGGATTGCCCAACGTAGGCAAATCCACCCTTTTTAACGCGCTGACCAAAGCGCAAAAAGCTGAAGCCGCCAACTATCCTTTTTGCACCATCGAACCCAATAAGGCCACTGTGCCTGTGCAGGATAAACGACTGGATGTAGTCGCTAAGCTCGTGCATCCCTTAAAGACCATTTACACAACCATCGACTTTATTGATATCGCCGGCCTTGTTCGCGGCGCGAGCAAAGGCGAAGGACTGGGTAACCAGTTTTTAGGGAACATTCGCGAGTGCGCCGCCATTTTGCATGTGGTGCGGTGCTTTGAAGACGGCAACATCACCCACGTTGATGGTGACGTTGATCCCCTGCGCGACGTAGAAACCATTGAAGCCGAACTTATTCTTGCCGATATACAAAGCATTGAACGCCGTCTTGAGCGCACCCGTAAAGGCGTTAAGGGGGATAAAACCCTTGCCGCAACTGTTACAGAGCTAGAAGCACTCCTTGCCCACCTTGATGACGGGCAACCCGCTTCAACCTTCACAAGCGGTAAAAGCGACGGTTTTAAACAGGTAATGAAAGAGGCGGGCCTGCTTTCCGCCAAGCCAGTTATTTATTGTGGTAACGTTGATGAAAACAGCCTCGCCGACAGCACCAGCAATCCCCACCTAGCCAAATTACAAGAATACGCCGCCAAAACCGGCGCGCAGGTCGTGGTTGTTTGTGCCAAAATCGAGGAAGAGCTTCAAGGTCTGAGCGAAGAAGAGCAACAGGAAATACTCGACTCCTACGGCATTGAAGAAAGCAGTCTTCTTCAGGTTATCCGTGTGGGCTATAATACTCTGGGGCTTATCAGTTATTTCACCGCCGGAGAAAAAGAGGCTCGCGCCTGGACTATCCCAGTAGCGTGTAAAGCGCCCCAAGCCGCTGGTGTTATTCACTCGGACTTTGAACACGGATTCATCAGGGCCGAGGTCATCGCCTATGATGACTATGTGCGCCTTGGCTCTGAAAACGCCGCCAGGACAGCGGGACTTTTACGGGTTGAAGGCAAAGAATATATAATGCAGGACGGGGATGTGGTTCACTTCCTGTTTAACGTATAATTAACCGCGCAAGCAAAGCGAGATACTATAATGATTACCCTCTCCACTGACAGTACTTGGCTGGTGAACGGCCAGTGGCAAGCGGCTTCTAGCCTTAGCGAAGAGCAAGGACGTGAAGGCACCATAGCCTATTCCATCCTTAACAAGCATAACCGCCTTAGCGATAACAGCAAAGGCTTCGCCATCGCCTTCGACGCCCTCACCTCCCACGACATCACCTTTGTGGGCATTATTCAAACTGCCATTGCCAGCGGCCTTAAAGAATTTCCTTTGCCCTATGTGCTTACCAACTGCCATAACAGCCTCTGCGCCGTTGGCGGAACCATTAACGAAGACGACCATATTTTTGGCCTTTCAGCGGCCAAAAAATTTGGCGGTGAGTTTGTCCCCGCCCACCTTGCCGTCATTCACCAGTATATGCGAGAAATGTACGCCGGATGCGGTAAAATGATACTCGGCTCGGACAGCCACACTCGTTACGGTGCCCTTGGCACCCTCGCCATGGGCGAAGGCGGGCCTGAGCTTGTCAAACAGCTCTTGGGACGCACCTATGATATTAGCCGCCCTGAGGTTGTCGCCATCTGGCTTGAAGGCAAGCCCCGCCAAGGCGTTGGCCCCCAAGACATCGCCCTCGCCATTATTGAAAAGACCTTCGCCGCGGGCTTTGTTAAAAATAAAATCATGGAATTCGTCGGCCCCGGTATCGCCTCCTTATCCGTTGACTACCGCATCGGCATTGACGTTATGACCACAGAAACGACCTGTCTCTCGTCCATTTGGCAAACTGATGAAGCTGTTCGCCAGTGGCTTAGGATTCATGGACGCGAGGCCGATTTCGTCGAATTAAAGCCTGCGGAAAACGCTCACTATGACGGTAAAGTGGTGGTGGACCTTTCAAGCATCGAGCCCATGATTGCCCTGCCTTTCCACCCCAGCAACGCCCTGCCCATTAGCGAATTCCTGGCTAACCCAGCACCACTTTTAGATAAAATCGGCGAAGAGGCCGCGGCCATCTGCAATCAGCCTGTCGAATCGCTCAAGCTCCATGAAAAACTCCACGACGGGCGCTTTATGGTAGACCAATGCATCGTGGCGGGTTGTTCCGGCGGAACCTATGAGAACATGGTTCGCATAGCCCAGATGGTCAAAGGCCAATCCGTTGGTGCCAACGACATCGGTCTCACGGTTTACCCCTCCAGCCAACCTGTCTACCTTGATCTTGTGGAGCGTGGTTATGGCGCCGACCTTATGAAAGCCGGATGCGCCGTTAAAACAGCCTTTTGCGGCCCCTGTTTCGGCGCGGGAGATGTTCCCGCCAACGGCGCGTTCTCCATTCGTCACACAACCCGAAACTTCCCCAACCGCGAAGGCTCTAAGCCTTCTGACGGTCAAATATCCTATGTGGCTCTTATGGATGCCCGCTCCATCGCCGCCACGGCCATTTCAGGTGGCTACCTCACCCCTGCCACGGATTTACCCAACCTTCCCGAAGAAACCACCGAGGCCTACACCTTCCACAAAGAAGTGTATGAAAAGCGGGTTTATAATGGCATAGATACCCCCCATAAAGAAGCCGACCTTATCACCGGCCCCGGTATTTCCCCTTGGCCCGCCATTCCTGCCTTACCCAAGAATCTTCTCTTGGAAGTGGTTTGTGTCATTACCGACCCCGTAACCACCACCGATGAGCTCATCCCTTCGGGCGAAACTTCATCGTATCGCTCTAACCCCTACAAGCTGTCGGAGTTTACGCTTTCACGCAAAGACCCTCAGTACGTGGGTCGCGCTAAACAAAATGCCGTGGCTGAAAAAGAACGCCAAGAGCACTTAAAAACTCAGGCTCCCTTGGGCGCCACCATTACAGCCCTTTTTAACGGGCTGGGCCTTACGGGCCAAGAGGCCGACACGGGCGTGGGCTCCATTGTGGTTTCCGTTAAGCCCGGGGACGGTTCCGCCCGGGAACAAGCCGCTTCCTGTCAAAAAGTCCTTGGCGGGTGGGCGAATATCGCCGAAGAGTACGCCACCAAACGCTATCGCAGTAACCTCGTCAACTGGGGTATTTTACCTTTTATTACCCCCAAAAATCATAACCTTGCCTTGGGCGATTTCCTGTATTTTGAGGGTATTGAAGCCGCCCTTTTGAGTAAGTCCGAATCCATCACCGCTACCCTCTTTCGCAATAACGAAAAAATTGGTACACTTTCATTGAGTTTACCTCATATGACTGATGATGAGCGGGCCATTTTGCAGGCTGGCTGTCTTATGAACTATTATAATCAATAATCAGGAGAAAACTTATGAGCGATCCTAAAGATATGTGGCAGTGCAACGTGGTTAACTGTGGCTATATTTATGACCCAACCCGCGGCGACAGAAAAGGCAAAATTGCCAAAGGCGTTAAGTTTGAAGATTTACCCGAAGAATGGCGCTGTCCCGTTTGCGGCGCAAGCGTTAAAAGCTTCCGCTGTTTAGCTGGGTAGATTCCCCTCTATTTTTTCTCTCACGATTTATTCATACTAAAAGGTTGCCGGGCGTATGCTTGGCAACTTTTTTGTTCCTCTCCCCTTACCCTTCGCATCTGCCCCTTTGCAAACTATAAAGATTTCCCCCTCTCCCTTCCATCATGAGCATTTACGCCCCCGACTTCTCTAGGCTCCATGAGGGCACCATAAAAGAACGTATAGGCCAGAAGGGGATATATATTCCATTCAAGTGATGCTTAGACTGCCATCTATTCAATAAAGTGGTCACCCTTGCTTTTTCCCATGGAGTTACATTCTCTTTTTCTACTCCTTAGCTAGCATACTGCGTATTACGAGCTTCTTCTCTTTACGAGCTCCCTCCTCTTCGCTCGCATCATCGCTGTACGCCACTTTTCTGCCTCCTAAAAAAGCCATAAAAAAAGGCCGCGAAAAGCGGCCCTTTTAGCAATGGAATTGGTAAGGAGATTACCAGTTGATGCCAAGAAGCTCGAAGTGAGCCTTGGGGTGAGCGCACGCAGGGCAAAGCTCAAGGGCTTTGGCACCGGTGTGGATGTAACCACAGTTTCTGCAACGCCATACGGTATCAGCGCTTTCGCGAACAAATACACGGCCTTCTTTAATGTTTTTGGCAAAGTCCAGGAAACGTCTTTCGTGGAACTCTTCAGCGTTAGCAATGGCGCGCATAACAGCGGCGATTTCAGCAAACCCTTCTTTTTTAGCGACTTCAGCAAAGCTAGGATACATTTCAGTATACTCATAGTTTTCGCCAGCGGCTGATTCAATGAGGTTTACTTCAGTGGCGTCAATGATGCCAGCAGGGAAAGAAGCAACGATTTCTACGCTACCGCCTTCAAGGAATTTGAAAAGACGCTTGCCGTGTTCTTTTTCTTGTTCGGCTGTTTCTTCAAACATATCGGCGATTTGAACAAAACCGTCCTGCTTTGCGCGACCGGCAAAAAAAGTGTAACGGTTACGAGCCTGAGATTCACCAGCAAAAGCAGTTAAAATATTTTTTTCAGTTTGGGTACCTTTAAGAGATTTCATAGTTGCTCCTTCTAAGTTAGTTTATAATTCTAAATCAACAGGACATTAATAGTACGAATTCCTATTAAGGTCAAGAAATATTTCCTTTAAACTTTTTTTACCTGCAAGATAATGCCCTTGGCGCCTACAACTTCAATGGGCGTGCCAACAGGATAATCAACATCACAGACTATGGCCCAGGTTGTATCACCAACCATCATTCGTCCTCTGCCCGAAACAATAGCTTCTTCCAAAACGCCACGAACCCCTATGAGTTGAGTCACCCTGTTATTCAGTGTAGAAGGGGCGCGTTTTTCGGTAATATAGCGTCGATACCAAAAGGACCATCCAACAACACTTACCAGTGTAACAGAAGCAAAACACAAAAGACAATAAATAAGGTCATTGCTCATAAAATGGTTGAAAAGACCTGTTATAAAAGCGCCAACGAAAAAGCAGAGTAAAAAGCCCGAAGTGGAAAAAGAGAGAATTTCCACAATCAAAAAAACTAGGCTGACACTGAGCCAAATCCATACGGAGTTTATGGAATCAAGAAATGCAAGCATGGACTCTTCATCACCTTTCTAACATTGTAGCTTTATAACATCGTAACAAGGGGACCCGCTGGCCGCGAGGGCCTCAAGCTTAGGCATGGTTCTGTAACCCACCGTTTCAAGCAGGCTACGCGTCCCCAAGAGGACAGGAAAACAACTAACACCCCAAAGACACCCATACAACCCATTTTTAGGCGAATGAGGTTTGGAGTCTCAGACTGAATCGTCGCTTACGATTTTTTCCCAGCCCTTTCTTTACAATGCCCCAGGGGACTTTCCCATTAGGATTTTGGTTAGGCTTTTTTGTTAGGCAATTCAGCCAGTAGTTCTTTAATACCTGCAAGGGAACCGATGAGGCTCGAAGCTTCATAAGGCAACATCACAACCTTGCTATTGGGGGCTTCGCCAATGGCGGCGATACTCTTAGTATATTCCGTGGCAATAAAATACTGCAAGGCGACTTCGTTCCCTTGGGCTATGGCTTCTGAAACAACCCTTGTGGCCTCGGCCTCGGCCTTGGCAGAGCGCTCTCTGGCTTCGGCTTTAAGTATCTCGGACTGCTTAATACCTTCAGCTTCGCGAATTTTCGATTCTTTCTCACCATCGGCAACCAAAATAGCGGCCTCTCGGCGGCCTTGGGCTTCCAAAACGAGCGCTCTTTTCTCACGCTCAGCTTTCATCTGGGCGTTCATGGCCATAGTCAGCTCATCCGGCGGGCAAATATCACGAATTTCAACCCGCTGAACCTTCACTCCCCAAGGGTTGGTGGCTTTATCAAGAACAATCATTACCCGCTTGTTAATTTCATCTCGCTGCGACAAAAGCTGGTCCAGCTCCATATCACCCAAAACCGTTCTGATATTAGTCATAGTCAGGTTCACAATGGCGCTTTTCAGGTTATGCACCTCATAAACCGCCCTTTCAGGCTCAACAATCTGTATAAAGCAAACGGCGTCAATGCGAATATTAGCAGCGTTATCCTTTGAGATGACAAGTTGCGAGGGAATATCCAGAACTTGTTCCATCAGGCTCACCTTGTGACCGATGCGATCAAAAAAAGGGATTAAAAAGTTTAAGCCCGGCTGGAGAGTTTTTGTATAGCGTCCAAACCGCTCCACAGTAAAAGCATAGCCTTGGGGGACAATGGCGATGCTCATACCTACCAAGACAACGGCAAAAAGAACAATAACGGCAGCGGTCACTAACATACCTAATTCAAACATATATTTCCCCAGCTTTCCCAAGCAAGTATATTTTTATGATTAATTTTAAAGAATAAGACAAAGAACACCGGTGCAAACCGACTCAGTCTGCGCGTGGCTCACCCCAGTAAATTCTCAACTTTTTCACTTGTGGTCAAGGGTTTTTGTGTCGGCACAGCATCGCCCATAAACAAGCAAGCAGTGACACAAGACTGGTAGCCAGAAGAGCCCACGCAAAAACTGGCTACCTTGGGCTTTTGAGCTGGCAATGTCACTTGATGGGCGCAGGACATCCTCTATAGCATATTCCTGCCTCTGAGGGAACAATAAAGCCTGAAGAAAAGGTCTTAGGGAACCCTATGGATAACGGTAGCCAGTTAGCTAATGACGGAAAAAAAGCGCCTGACGACGCTTTTCAAAAAATAAGAGTAACGAAGTACTTCTCATGAGGGAATTAAAAAAAGTAAGTGCAACGGGAGAAGTCGAACGAACTCATTCCACGAGACCTTATAAGGCAATTCCACCCAAGGACATAAGTCTTAGGACAGGGTTTGAAAATTGATGCCACCGTTTTTTTCAATCATCTTAACAATATGGTGAATCTGCTTGCCACTGGGGGTTTGGCTACTCATATCACGTTCTATATTCGTAATTCCCTTCAGGACCGTCGAGTGTTTTCTGTTAAACTTTTTCCCAATATTCTGCAGGGAGAGTTCCGTATGTTTACGAGCCAGAAAAAAGATTGTGTTACGGGCCAAAACATACTCTTGCTTACGACTTGAAGAACAAAGTTTGTCATGGGAAACATCAAAGGCCTTGCAAACATGGCTGACGATACCGTCAAAATCGAGCACGGGCGTTTGAGCCACATAGTTGCCGATGACATCTAGCGCCATATCCATGGTGATGTGACAATTCAGTAACTTGGCTTTTAAGGTGAGGTTACGCAAGCAACTCTCAAGCTGGCGAACATCGTAGCGAATATATTCAGCCAAAGCGTCTTCTATTTCTTCTGGCAAAACAACTTGAAAGCTCTTGGCCTTTTGTTGCAGGATGCGCTTGCGGGTGAGTCTGTCAGGGCGCTCAATGGGTGAAATAAGGCCAGACACAAGGCGCGAGTGTAACTGTTCGTCAAAATCCTTTAATTCCGATGAAGAGAAGGAGCTGGTAAAAACCACCTTTGAACCTTTGCTCACCAAAGCCTTGATGGTGTTGAGCAACTCTTGCTGCATTTTTTCTTTACCCTGAAAAAAATGGATATCTTCAAGCAAAAGCAAGTCCACATCTCTATAGCGGGCCTTAAAAGATTCGGTGTCCTGGGTTTTGAGGGAAAGATAAAACCGAGAAGAGAATTCTTCAGCCGTCAGGTATTCCACCCGAGGATTACGGCGATTGCAGTGTTCGCACAGGTATTTCCCCGTGGCCTGCATGAGGTGAGTCTTTCCAAGGCCGGGCGCTGAATGCAGATAAAAGATATCTGTGGCGTCTGCCCCGCACATATGACGCGAAGCGGCAACGGCCAGCTCATTACACGGGCCGACGACAAAATCATCAAAGCTATAGCGCCAGTTAGGCTGGGGGAAATGACTCCCCGCCTGTTGCGCGTTGTTGGGCGCAAAAGGAAGATTCACCTGAACAGAAGCGAGCGGTAAGGGTACGGGCTGGTGCTTTAACAAGGTAACGAACTCACAAATAGCTAAATATAGTGTAAAGTAAGAAAAAAAAGGAACAGTTTATGAAAAATCTTTACCCCATGTTCCTTATTAATAACTGAATAGAGAAAGACTCTTTCAGCAAGGAGTAGACAATAGGCAAAGAAACAGAAAAGCTCAAACAGGATTATAGGCCAACCTAGCCAAAGTACCCATCAACAATTAAACACAACCTAACACACTAATATACTATACTTTTTTTGTCTTATGACGTCTATCATGGCACTTCGCCAAAAGGCTTCGCCCACTGAGTTTTTCAGAGGTTTGAGAGAAACAGACAACAATAAGAAACAAAACTTTCAACAAGTATAAACTTATGTTTCTCAATTTTACTCAATTTATCTCAATTTTTCATTTGTTTTTTCGTTTATAGAAAAAAGCCATTTCTCGTTGACTGACAAAGAAATGGCTTTTGAAAGTAGCTAACAACCTCATTTATAACGATTGTTTTATCATTTCAAAGGATACTTCCCACAAGTAAAGCGTTCGCCCTCAGGGCAGTATTGCAGGCGCTCACAGCGGGCTCCAGCCGTTTCAAAGACCTCGGGTAATACCTCTTTACACAAAGCGAGCATGGCCTTCGCCATATGACGAATTTCCCACTGAGCTCTCGTGCAACAACGGCTTTCAAAAAAATTCAATAAACTCCGACAGTTCATTGTAAAGACAATACGAGTTTCAGCCGCTTGAGGGAGTAAAAACCGCGCGTCTTCCTTAGAGAGTTCTTTTCTCCCGTCTTCTTCTAAAAGACCCTTAATGTCACCATAGGCCTGTTGGATGGTATCAATACATTCTAAGAAGCGTTGGCGGGCCTTTTCGTTGCGCTCAATGGCAGGCGGCAATATATAATTAAAATCCGAACCATCCACATAGCGCTGGCTCTGTTGGGAATAAGAAGCCAGACGGTGTCGCACGAGTTGATGAGTCAGAGCGCGCGAAACACCCTCTGCTGCGAAGGTAAAACTGACATGCTCAATGGGGCTGACATGGCCCGACTCAACGACATCCGCCACAAATTTGGCTTGCTCTGCCCTTGAAATTTCGCCCGCAAGCAAACGTGGCCACATATCTGCCACAAATCCCTTGTGGTAACACTGCCTGAAAGCGGCATAAATGAGGGAAAGAGCGTCCGGGGTATGCGCCAATAACTCTACACGCAATGCGGTCTGTGCCATGGAAGCCTCGCTTAATATATAAGGTTCAAAGCGAAAAAAAGATTGCCTCAAGCTGACGATGCGAACTTTTGGCAACGATCTCCGGCCTAAGGTAAAAATGGATTAACCCAGTAAATTCAGATGTCTGTAGGCTTTAGCCGTGGCCACACGCCCACGGGGGGTTCGTCTGATAAAACCGTTTTGAATAAGAAAAGGTTCGTAGATATCTTCAATGGTGCGAACGTCTTCAGAACACGCCACAGCAAGGGTCTTAAGGCCTGCCGGGCCACCTCCATAGTGCTCAATAAGTACCGTCAGAAGTTTTCTGTCCATCTGGTCAAGGCCGCTTTCATCAACATCCATCCGTTCAAGGGCCATGGACGCTTCCTCGGCATTAACGCAGGCAGAATTATTAATAGTGCAAAAATCCCGAACCCGTCGCAATAATCTGTTGGCTATTCGTGGCGTTCCCCGCGAACGCCGACCAATCTCAAGGGCGCCTTCTTCCGTTATTTCCATATTAAGAATACGAGCCGTGCGTTTGACGATTTCAGCCAGTTCATGGGGGGCATAAAATTCCAACCTCAATAAAACACCAAACCGATCGCGCAAGGGCGAGGACAGCAAGCCGATTCGGGTGGTGGCTCCCACAAGGGTAAACGGCTCCAAATCAATCTTAACAGTCCTTGCGGCCGGCCCCTGCCCAATGACCAAATCCAAGGTGAAATCTTCCATGGCGGGATAAAGCACTTCCTCCACAGCAATGGGCATGCGGTGGATTTCATCGATAAAGAGGATATCATTTCGACCAAGATTGGTTAAAATGGCCGCCAAATCTCCGCTACGCTCAATAACAGGCCCAGAAGTCGAGACAAGGTTGACTCCCAATTCAGACGCCATAATTTGCGCGAGGGTAGTCTTTCCAAGACCGGGATTGCCATGAAAAAGCGTATGATCAAGGGCCTGCTCTCGTTCGAGGGCTGCCTGCAAATAGACATGCAGGTTCGCCTTCAAGTCGGCATGACCGATAAATTCAGCCAGCCGTCTGGGGCGAATGCTTTCTTCAGAAAAGGACGCAGGCTTTGTCATTATTTGCCTCTTCCCAAAACTTTAAGGGCTTCGCGCAAGACTTCGCCAACGCTCAGGTCAGGCTGTTCGCCAAGAACCTGTTTCACCGCCGCCAGAGCCTCTTGCTCTGCATAGCCAAGGTTTAAAAGACCCGTCACCGCGTCATGCTGAACGCCCGTTGAGGCCGAAACCTCGCTGGCGCCAAGGGTTAGCACCCGCCCTTCCATTTTATATTTCAATTCGATAAAAATCTGCTGGGCGGTTTTCTTACCTATACCCGGCACGCTGGTAAGGGCCATACTATCTTCATCAAAGGCAATGCGGGCAAGGTCATCAGGGGAAAAAGTCGAAAGGATGGCAAGGGCCGTGCGAGGGCCTACTCTGTTAATGGTTCGCAGGATAATGAAAGTTTCACGTTCGTCCCAAGTTGTAAACCCAAAAAGATCAAAGGCATCTTCACGGATGACCGAACATATATAGTACCGGTTCATTCCGTCATTATTCCTACAGGTAGCCAAATCAGCGGGAGTGAGAAAAACCTCATACCCAACGCCTGACGCTGTAACAATAACACAGGTTTGTTCAGTAACTTCGGCAACACGGCCTTCAATATACGCTATCATAAACTTCCTTTTCTCATAAATAGACACTCTTTACAAGACACCCACAGGTCAACAGCGAGAAACTGGCACGAGCCTGACACTGCGCCATAAAAGGGCCATTAAAAGACCATTAGTGAACCTGACCAATGATTGGCAAATGCCTACAAATAACAGGAAAACATACCCGATGAACACAGAAATATCATTCCCCACATTTTTAAACGCAAGCGGCTCTTAAAGGCGCCTCTTTATAATGAAGCGAGATATCGCCGCAAGAGTCTGCGTTAATGGTCAAAGCAATAACCCTATTATTCCTGAGGCGTCAGATACCCTTTGACCCTTTGCCAAACTAACTCGGGCGCAATTTTTCGCATACAGTCATGGTGTTTCAGGGGACAACTCTTGTGCCCGTGGAGCCCGCAAGGACGACATTTAAGGGGAATCTCAACAACATGGGAATCACGACCGCGAGGGAAAAAACCAAGGGATTTAACCGTAGGGCCAAAAACAGCTACCGTTGGCACCTTTTGCGCCCACGATAAGTGCATGGGGCCGGAATCATTGGTCACATAGCAAGAAAGTTTGCTTATAAAGGCGCCCAACTGCGCCAAGGACAGCTTTCCCGAAACATCATAAACAAGGCGCTCGGCTTTTTCAGGCTCATGCTTACGCAAAGCCTCCACCACCAAAGAAGCGATGGCCTCTTCACCCGGCCCTGCAAAAACCACGACAGCTGCCCCTTGTTCAAGGGCTTTCCGACCAATTTCAGCAAAATACTCTGCGGGCCAGCGTTTTGTTTCCCAGACAGAGCCGGGGTGCAGACCTACGACCGAGGCTACCCCATCATTATATATGGTCTCGAAAAAGGTCACCGCCTCCGCATGGGCTTCGTCAGATAGCACAAGCACGGGCTCAGAAGACGATTCCTCACACCCTGCCGCTAGGGCCAGTTCTAAAAGGCGCTCAATTTCATCAAGCTCCTTAAAGCGCCGAGGGGTCGTTTTGGTAAACCAAAGACCAGCCAAGGGAGTTTCGCTGTACCCTATCCGGCGCTTGGCGCGCGACAAATAACTGACCAAACCTGTTCGCAAACTGCTGTGCGCCGCCACCCAAAGGGAATAGCGACGCTGTCTCGCTGCGGCGCCCATTGCCCTAATGGAACCCAAAGATTTACTTTTTTTCCGTACGCCATAAACAGCGTTAAAGACGGGGTTCGCTTCAAAAAGCGGTTCCAAACCAGCCCGAACATAAAAATCAATGGGGGTTTCAGGGTAGCGCTTATGCAGAGCTTGGGCCAAAGGCAAAGTAAGGACGGCATCACCCAAAAAGGCTGTATTCCACAAGGCTATTCGGGTTTCAGGAGGAACAGAGCGCGAGCTAGGAAAGGTCATGGGAACTCCGCTGACGCATTTTTTCTTCATACAACGGCAAGGCCTTAAGCAAAGCAAGGCAGTCTTTTGCGAGTATTTGAGGGTAGCCGGGCCGTTCTTCATGGAGAACCAACCGAAAATCTTCATTTTCTGTAAGCGCGATATTAAGGGCATCGGCTGTTTTTTTGCCCTTCCCCGTTAAGACCAAAGCGCAAGCGCCAAGTCCCGCGTTATGGGCAAAAAGCAAGTCGTCCGCCTTATCGCCCACCATCAAGGTGTGCGCCGCCATGACAGGAAAATCTTTTTGTATTGTTTGCCACATACCAATGGCCGGCTTGCGGCATGAACATTCATCTGTCGGTGCATGGGGACAGTATAACAAAGCGGCAAATGGCGTTGTTCCTAGTTCAAGCAGGTCTACCATGCGCTTATTACAAGCCTCGGCCGCGTCATGGCTAAACATCCCGCGCCCAATGCCCGACTGATTGCTCACCACGAACTGCAAGCGTTTTTCTTCATACAAACGGCTGACCAAATCTTTGGCGCCCGTCAATAACACCACCCCCTCGGGGTCAGCGAGATAATGCTTGTCCTCGATGAGCGTTCCGTCACGGTCAAAAAGCACTGCCGTAAAATAAGGAAGGGGAGACTTTTTTTGCATGGCTCACCATACGGCAAGGCTTTGATATTATCAATATGTCTTTGGTTTGTGGAGCAAGACCCTCTCCACCATCTGATGTGACCCCTATCACAGAGAAACTTTCGCCTCATGGTAAATTCGGTGAAAGGCATTGCAAAAAAGCTGGTTAAGGACTAGACTGCTATCAAGAACAAGTCCTGATAACCAAAAGGATGCTTAGCGCACCGCAACAGAAGGTATTGGTGATTGGAGAGCACAAGCGAGTTTCACCCGCGCCGTACACCGCTTCTTCATCAGCGGTTCAGCCCGTCAACCCATCAGTACAATGCTCATCCTTCGCAGTCGATTAACAGTGAATCAAGCTACTTACCTAGCTACTAACTACCAATTTGCCAAAAGAGTGCCTTTTCTCTCAGGGACCCAATAATTAGGACTTGGACACGCGAGCAATCTCTGCTATTTTACATCACCTCGGCGCGGTTCATCTCCCTAGTGCCTCTCGCTGTCAGAAATGATAAGGTGAACCAGCCCTTGCAAGGACGGAAAATTTCATGAAAAAAAAGAGTAGAAGCCCTTATATCGCCGCCTTAGTTCTCTTTTTAGTGGGCATAGGCTATATCGTTGTTTCTGGTATTTCTGAAAACTCCGTGTATTTTCTTGATGTATCAGAGGCCCTCGCCATGCCAGCGGAAGAGCTTAAGGCCGCTCGCCTTTTTGGCACGGTCAAAGACAGTGAAGTGTACGACGAAGGACAAGGTGTTGCCGTTCGTTTTATGCTCGAAGACCAAACCAATAAACAACAAATTTTACCCGTGGTCTACAAAGGTTCCGTACCGGACACCTTTAAAGACGGCGCCGAAGTCATTATAGAAGGCGGCTTTACCACTGCAGGTGAACATTTCGCGGCCAAAACCCTCATGACTAAATGCCCCTCTAAATACCAAAAAGAAAATAGAGTATAAGGGCAGGTACGAAATACGGCGACATCCCCAGAGTCCGCGCCATTTCTGACTCAGCGTCTCCAGCACTTTCGCTGTCTCCGCTGTCCCTTCATTAGCCCGATGTAAGTACCCCTAACCCTCAACTGGTGCCATTACACCAAACCATCCACTATATCATATGACCATAACACACATACCCGTATCAAAACGCGCCTTTACCATGGCGGACGCGCTGTGCGGTCTGTGTTTTATTACCTCTTCCCCCTTTGATCCCCTATCATTTCCGTTGTAGGAGTCCTTATGTACCAATTCGCCAACCTCGTTCTGGTGGCTTCTTTCATATTCTCTCTTTCGGCAACCTGCTTTCTGGTTTGGCAAACCGTAACCCAGCCCGCCAGCCGCCATGAACACCGTTGGCCCCACGTGGCTCATTGGGTGCTCACGGCTCTTATTACGCTCACCTGTATTTTTTTGCTGTATGCCTTTATTGCCTGCGACTTTTCCTTAAAATACGTTCAGGATTATTCCAGCCGAAGTTTGGCTTTTTTCTACCGTGTAACCGCCTTTTGGGCGGGTCAGCCCGGTTCTTTATTGTTTTGGGCCTGGACAGTGGCTTTAAGCGGTCTTGTTTTCCCCATTTTACCTATCTATAAGCAATTCAGCCCAACCACCCGCTCTTGGTATTGGTGTTGTTTTTTCACCATCATGGCTTTTTTCCTGCTCATCCTCATTACCTGGAACAACCCCTTTGAACTTGTTGAGCGTGTGAGAGAAGACGGCTATGGCTTGAACCCCCTCCTCCAAGATCCCGGTATGATATTCCACCCCCCCCTTCTTTTCTTGGGATACGGCGGCTTTGTGGTGCCCGGCTGTCTTGCCCTCGCCCAAGCCATTAAAATGGCGACCCACAACGACTGTCAAGAACCCCGTTGGGCTTTGGCCACAAGGGGCTTTACTCTGGTGGGCTGGGCCATGCTGACGGCGGGTATTATCCTTGGCGCCTGGTGGGCCTATATGGAACTGGGCTGGGGCGGTTACTGGGCATGGGATCCCGTTGAAAACGCCTCCCTTATTCCTTGGCTTGCGGCCACGGCCTATCTGCACACCAGTGTCATAGAAATTCATCGCGATAAATTACATCGTACCAATATTTTCCTTATGGCCCTCACGACCATTTCAGCTTTCTTCGCCACCTATCTTGTGCGAAGCGGCGTTATTCAATCCCTCCACGCCTTTGGCGCCGGAGGTCTTGGCGCGCCCTTCCTCGCCTTTGTTTTGGCCTTTTTGGTTCTCACCATTCTGGTCTGCTTTTTCCTGCCCAGCGACGCCGAAGCCATGGACGATTTAACGAGCCGAGAAGGCCTACTTATCATTGTCGCTTGGATACTCCTCGCCCTTGCGGTCATTATTCTTATCGCCACCATGTGGCCTGTCATTGTTGAAACCGCCATCGGCCTCAAACCTTACCTTCCCACAGCCCTCGCGGCGAAGTTGCCCAATCAGGGCATGGGACTGGAACCCGCCTTTTACAACCGAACCTGCTTACCTCTTTTCGCGGCCCTCGGCCTTGTCCTCATGTTTTGCCCTTACAAGGCTTGGAACAAGGGCTTTATCAGCAAAAACATCCTGCTAACCATTCTGGCTGGCGCGATTTTATTAGGCCTTGGCTTATATTTCCTGCGCGGTCTTCACAATATTTTGTCCGTTGTCGCCATCGCCAGTTCTTTCGCGGCTTTTATCGGCATCATCATGCTTTTTGCGCAAAATCCCGCCCTCCTCAAAAACAACCGCAGTATCATCGCCCACGGTACCCACCTTGGCCTGCTGCTGATGCTTATAGGCGTGGCTTTTTCAGGCCCCTACCAGTCAAAGCATGAGTTGTTGCTCTCCAAGGGACAAAGCACCCAAATTGGTCGCTATGCCATCACCTTGGAAGAAATATTTGTGGGCGAATCTGCCAAAAGCGCCACGGGCTTACCCTATTATTCCTTCCATGAAGTAGCCTTGCGGGTAACCAAAGACGGCAAACATTTTGGCATACTCTCCCCCCAAATGCGCCGTTATACAGACTATGAAGACCGAAACTATCCGGCGGTAGCCACTATTTTCACCCTGGGGGACGAGCTGTATTCGACCTTTACCAGTCTCGATAGAGAAGGCCGCGCTCGCGTTGAAGTAAACGTCAACCCCATGGTAAACTGGCTGTGGATAGGCGGCGTACTTATGAGTGTTTTCCCTCTGGCTGTTCTCTTTAGACATAAGCGAAAAGAGGCCCAAAGGCCCCCTCGCCCTTAGGCTGAACCGTGTACACGACCTCGTGCCGCCGCTCAAGACTGTGTGGCACGAGGTTATCCTCAAACAACTTCCCCATGGCGCCCCTTGCGGTTCATCGTGAGGGGTATTAGTATAGCGCCCAGCCTATGACAAAAAACAACGACCCCCAGCGGAGCAGCATGCTTTCATTACACGACATCGCGCACTTTTATGGGCACAGGCTGATACTCAAACATATCAGCGTGGACATCCCTGCTGGGGTGACCTTGCTTATTGGGCCCAATGGCGCGGGGAAAACAACTCTCCTGTCTATTATGGGCGGTCTTATTCCCCCAAGCTCCGGCTCGGTGACCTTCCCTGACCAGGCTCGTGTCGCCATGTTAGGACACAACACCTTTCTCTATCCCGAACTTTCGGCTTTTGAAAACCTGCAATTCTGGGCACGCCTCTACGATATTTCCCCCACTCAAACCATGCTCGAAGAGGCTTTGAATAAAGTTGACCTCGGCAATTTTGGGCATGAACGCGCGGGCACCTACTCTCGCGGTATGGCTCAGCGCCTGAGTCTTGCGCGGCTCCTGCTCATTGAGCCAAGCGTTATGCTCCTCGACGAACCCGGCACAGGGCTCGATACCCACTCTTTGCATATGCTCCACCAGACCATTCAGGAAAAAGCCCAAAAGGGCACTACCATTGTCTGGGTCACCCATTCCGTTGAAACCGATTGGGGCTTTGCCGATTCCGTCATTCGACTGGACAAAGCCGTCATAAGTCATCATCTGCCCGCCCCTGAATACGCCAGCCAATTTTTATCCCCAACATCTCATGGCTCTTGCGCAAAAGAGAACTCAGCCAAAGGCCTTGACTCCAGTGTCTGTTGTCAGGCCGCCGACAACAATACCACAAACCTGACGGCCGCCAGCAACGGGACTGGGAACCATCCGACCGACAGCCAAGATAGCGACTGCAATGCGGCTGGCGACAGCACTCTTTTCCACAGCCCTGCTGGTAACCATAAGGCTTATACCAATGAGACTGGCAGTAACGCAAAGGACGCCGCCAAGGCCCAAGGGGATGGAATATGATAAAGGCCGCTCTTATCATCGCCCAAAAAGACCTGCGGCTTCTTATCGGACGTCATAGCGCCGGATTTATCCAGTCTATTCTTCTGGGGCTTTTACTTATCTTTCTTTTCAGTCTGTCAACGGGCATTGGCGAGCGCATGACAGCCCAAGCCGCCACCGCTATCTTTTGGATGGCGACCTGTTTTTGTCAGGTGCTTATTTTTAATGCCCTCTATGGCCTTGAAGAGTCTCACGGTCAGCGGGTCGCCCTGCTTCTCACACCTGCCCCTGTTCAGGCAGTTTGGCTGGGCAAGGCGTTGGCGGCTTTTTTGCTCCTTTGCCTCGCGCAACTCTTGTTCATCCCTGCCATTGTGGTTTTTTTAACCCAGACGCCAAGCCAATACTGGTATCTTGGCGCGGGCATTATTCTTGTGGGGGATATCGGGGCCGTTGCCCTTGGCTCCCTCCTCGGGGCCCTTTCACAAGGCCATTCAGGACGGGAGTCCTTATTTAGCATTATTATATTCCCCCTCCTTATTCCCCTTTTTCTCGCGGGAATCCACGTGGGGCAGTGCGCCCTCTCACCCGAACCCGGCTTGGACGTAAGCCAATGGTTCGGCATGGCTTTGGCCTTTGATGCCATTTTTTTGGCAGCGGGGCTTATTTTGTTCCCTTATCTGTATACCGCCGAAAACTAGCGAGCTTTTATGCACACACAAACCCATCAATCTCACAGGTCTTTGCCCAGCCAGCCTCCCCATTTTTGGGCGAGACTTTTCCCCTTACTCGGGCTTTTAGGCGGCCTTGCGCTGGCCTGCTGCCAATGGCTTATTTTTACCTACGCCCCCACCGAAGCGACCCTTGGCATTTCACAAAAAATTTTCTATCTTCACCTGCCCTTGGCCTGGTGGGGACTTTTCAGCTTTTTCCTCGTTTTCATCGCCAGCATAGTCTATTTGAAAACCAAGAGCCCTTTTTGGGACGCCCTCGCCCACAGCTCTGCCTGTGTGGGGCTTCTTCTCGCTAGTTTAGCCCTTCTAACGGGTATGCTCTGGGGAAGAACAGCCTGGGGTATTTGGTGGACCTGGGACGCCCGCCTGACAACCACCCTTATTATGTGTTTTGTCTACGCTGGCTATATGATTTTACGCACCATGGATATGGCCCCCCAAAAACGCTCCGCCCTGTGTGCTGTGGTGGGTATCGTGGCCTTTCTTGACGTTCCCCTTGTCTTTTTCTCGGCTCGCCTTTGGAGTTATATCCACCCCCCCAAAATAGCCCTTGAACCGGAAATGAAGCTGACCGTCATCGCCTGCGTTCTCAGTTTCGGGCTGTTGTGGCTGGCCCTTGTTTCCTTGCGGTGTTCCCTTGCTTTAACCGAAAACCGCTCGCAAACAATAATGACCAATATTATGCTCAAGCACTAGTTGTCTCAAAACACTGATGACAATAACATTCGTATTTTTTCATTGTTAAGGAGTATTTAATGGAAGCTATTCACTATGTTATCGCCGCTGGGGTTGTGGTCTGGATTGGCCTTGGCGCGTATATATTCCGCTTGGGCTGCAAGCAAAAGGCCCTTTCTTTACGCCTTCGTCAACTTGAAATGATGGAAGGGAACAATCATGAGCAATAAAAAGAATCCCGTGAACCTTTTGGTGGGCTCCTTTCTCGTTGGCGGTTGTTTTATTATGCTCGCCACCTTCATCTGGTTCACTATGGAGCAAGGGAAAGAGCGCGCGCACACCCATGTCGAGGCTCCCGCAAGCGCCCTCGATCAAGCGCTCTCCAATGATATCGTAGCCCTTATGCAAAAAGTGCAGGATGACCCGGAAAACGCGGAAAACCTCAAAGACCTCGGCTTGCTTTTCCTTAAGGTCGAGGACTGGAATAGAGCCGAGTATTTCCTGAAACAATCCCTGGCCTTTGACCCCTATAATGCTTCGACCCTTTCCTTTTTAGGGATGGCGCAATATCGCATGCAAAACTACGGTGGCGCCGCCATGACCCTTGAGATGTCTCTCACCCATGGCAAAACGCCCGAAGCCCTGTTTAACCTCGCCACCATCATGGCCTATAAACTTGACGACAAAGCCAGAGCCAAAGCTCTTTTGGAAGATTTACTGAAACTAGAAAATATTCCTGAACAGCTTGAGAGACTAGGAAAATCAGAGCTTGAAAAGCTCGCTCAAACGGCAAATTAACTATCTCTTTGGCCTCGGCCCTTGACTGATTAAAAAAGCAAGCCTAAAATAATAAAATTTCCTACTGAAAATCCCTTTCTTTTCAAGAAAGTTATTATTCTAATCAGCGGGGTTTCCTTTTAGCGCTGGTGAACCTCGGCAACATATAATGAGGCCTTTATGAACAACTTTGCCAAAAAAGCCCTTACCTTTGATGACATCCTGCTTGCACCGGGCTACTCCGAAGTAACGCCCGACATGGTTGACGTCACAACCTATGTTTCTAGTGATATCAAGCTTAACATTCCGCTCATCTCAGCCGCCATGGATTCCGTAACAGAGTCCGAAATGGCCATTTCCATGGCTCGCAACGGCGGTATGGGAATTGTTCACAAAAACAATTCCATTGCCGAACAAAAGCTCGAAGTGGAAAAAGTAAAAAAATCTGAAAGCGGCATGATAACATCGCCCATCACGGTCAAACCCAACAACACCGTGGCTGACGCCCTCAAACTCATGGAAGGCTATCGAGTCTCGGGCCTTCCCGTAGTTCGCGGTAAAAAGCTGTGCGGTATTTTAACCAACCGTGATGTTCGCTTTGTCACCGACCCAAGTAAGGTTCTGGTCAAAGAAGTGATGACCAGCCGCCGTCTGGTTACCGTTCCCCGTGGTACGACACTGGAAGAGGCGAAAGTTCACCTGCATAAAAACCGCATTGAAAAACTCCTCGTTGTGGATAACAATAAAGAGTTGTGCGGTCTTATCACCATGAAAGATATCGAAAAGATTATCAAATATCCCAACTCCTCCAAAGACAGCCAAGGTCGTTTACGCGTTGGCGCGGCTATCGGCATTGGCGAAGAGTGCATGGCACGTTCCGAAGCCCTTGTTGAAGCTGGGGTTGACCTGCTCGTTTTGGACTCTGCCCACGGGCATTCTGCCAATATTATCAAAGCCGTTACTGAAATAAAAAGCGCCTGGCCTCATGTGGCTCTGGTCGCGGGCAACGTCGCCACGTATGAAGGCGCTAAAGCCCTCTTTAAAGCTGGCGCAGACACTGTAAAGGTCGGTATCGGGCCCGGTTCCATCTGCACCACCCGCATTATCGCCGGGGTGGGCGTGCCTCAAATTACCGCCGTCGTTGAAGGCGTGCGCGCCGCTCGTGAGTGCGATAAGCATATTATTGCCGACGGCGGCATCAAGTTTTCCGGCGACATTGTTAAAGCTCTCGCCGTTGGCGCCAACACCGTCATGGTGGGGAGCCTCCTTGCAGGAAGCGAAGAAAGTCCCGGCGAAACCCTCCTTTTCCAAGGCCGTACCTATAAAATCTATCGCGGCATGGGCTCCATTGACGCCATGAAGCAGGGAAGCTCGGATCGTTACTTCCAAGACAAGTCCAAAAAGCTTGTTCCCGAAGGCATTGTGGGTCGCGTTCCCTACAAAGGCCCCGTGGCGGACAGCCTCTATCAGCTTGTGGGCGGTTTGCGCTCAGGCATGGGCTATGTTGGCGCCGCCAACCTCACCGAACTGTGGCAAAAAGCCAACTTCGTGGAAATTTCTTCCGCAGGCCTACGGGAAAGCCACGTCCACGACGTTATTATTACTAAAGAATCGCCTAACTATCAGTTGGACAAATCCTAATAGAAAAACCGGGTTCTTACGAGAACTCGGTCTTTTTTATTTTCTCTCCAGCTCCGCTGAACAAAGGAAAACGATGAAACAATACACTACCGTTCTTATTATTGATTTCGGCTCCCCCTATACCCAACTTCTTGCCAGAAAAATTCGCGAAGTGGGCATGTACTCGGCTATTCTCCCCTGCACGGCCGATACCAAGGCCATAGAAAACGCGCAGCCTTCGGCTATTATTCTCTGCGGCGACCCTGAAAGCGTTTCCCTGCCCGACGCTCCGCCCTTCAACCCTGTTATTCTTGAACTGGGTGTGCCTGTTTTAGGCATTTGCTACGGTATGCAGGTTTTAGCCAAAGCCCTGGGCGCGAGTCTTACCCCCTGTGACTCCCCCTACGCTGTTGAGGAAGTGAGCCTAGGCGATGCAATGCTATGGAAAGATTGCCCCGCAACCATTAAAGCTCTCAACGCCTGTGGCGACACCATCGACAAGCTTCCCCAAGGGCTTGTGGCCTGCGCTAGCACACCATCCATGCCCGTGGCGGCCTTTGCCGACGTCGAACGCCGCATTTACGGCATGCAATTTCACCCGGAAGAACCCCGCACTCAAAAGGGTTTGGATATCCTGAAAAACTTTTTGGTTGATATTTGCCAGCTCCCCACCGACTGGGATATGCCTTCTTTTATTGAGCGCATTATCAATCAAAGTCGCGCCCAAATCGGCGACAAGAATGTCGTTCTCGGTCTCTCGGGCGGCATTGATTCAACCGTTGTAGCCGCGCTTTTACACAAAGCCATTGGTAAACAGCTTCATTGCATCTTTGTTGACCAGGGACTCATGCGTAAAGATGAACCCCAGCAGGTAGCCGATATGCTGAACAAGCACCTTCCCGGCTTGAACCTGCACAGTGTTGACGCTTCAGCCACTTTCTTAGGCCGTCTCAAAGGTGTTGAAGACCCCGAAAAAAAGCGAAAAATTATCGGTCATACCTTCATTGAAGTTTTTGACGACGAAGCCCACAAAATATCCAATGTCAGCTTCCTTGCCCAAGGCACGGTCTACCCCGACATTATCGAATCCTACACCCCTCGTGGAAAGGTCATCAAAAGCCACCACAACGTCGGCGGACTCCCCGACACCATGAAACTGGAACTTGTGGAGCCGTTGCGTGATTTGTTCAAAGACGAAGTACGCGCCGTTGGCAAAGAGCTTGGCTTGCCTGATAACGTTATCTGGCGACACCCTTTCCCCGGGCCGGGCCTTGCCGTGCGTGTCCTTGGCGAAGTGACCCCTGAGCGGGTAAAGCTGTTGCAAGAGGCCGACGCCATTGTCACCGAAGAACTCCACTCCAGCGGTTGGTATAGGAAGATATGGCAGGGATTCGCCGTTCTGCTTCCTTTGAAGACCGTTGGCGTTTCACGCTCGGACCGTACTTATGACAACGTTGTGGCTCTGAGGCTTGTTGATAGCATCGACGCCATGTCCGCCACCTGGTCACGCGTGCCTCATGAGCTTCTTGAAACTATCTCCCACCGCATTTGTAGCGAAGTGAAAGGGATTAACCGTGTGGTACTGGATATTTCGTCCAAGCCACCCAGCACCATTGAATGGGAATAAAACCATTTATGCATATTCAACCTATCGGGCTTACAGGCCCGATAGGTTTTTTTAGATAACGGGATAAAACCCTACTGCTTAAAGAAAATGTCTGATTAAAAAGCTTCCTTTATATCAACCCTGTGGGGTTGCAAGGGCATCATGCCCTTGCCGGGGCTTGGGGCAGAGCCCCAGCGTAATTCACCAAATCCATTCCTTCCCATAAAACCCCATTAAACCTCATCAAGCCCTAATAAACCCCAACCAAACCCAAAGCAATCTCTCCCTCTGCGCTAGGTTACCCCCTTAAGCCTTGCTCTAGCCCTTTACAAGTGGACAAAACAGCCTTTTCCAAGTAAATTACCTCTGTTAATCTGTCATATTAGTAAACTACACATATTTCCCTCAGCACTCTTAACTTTTTATAGGATACAGCATGTTTGGCATAGGGTCCGGTGAACTCTTTTTTATCTTTATTGTCGCGGTCCTTGTTCTCGGGCCCGAACACCTTCCTCGCATAATGCGAACCACCCAAACCATCATGTCCACCTTCCGCAAGGTATCCACAGAGTTTCAAAGAACCTTGAATCTTGAGGATGTCCTCCAGCAAAACGATAGCCGTTCAACCACTAAGCGACAGACAACAACCACGAAGAAGAAAACAGCTAAAAAAACACCGTCAAAAGAAGAGACCAAAGA
>CAZYJQ010000023.1:0-25646 GCA_964647835.1 uncultured Desulfovibrio sp.
CCACAGGGACAGGTCTGTTCATGCAGCGTGAAAAAATCTTCTTCATCGCTCCTTCCGCCATACTTTTGGCCCTTGCCCTCGTCCTCGGTGTCTATATGCCCCAGTGGTTTGAAAAGACTCTCATTGACATCACCCTTCTGCTTTACATACCCGACACCGCCCCAACTATTCTTGGAGGAGTTCTGCCGTGAGTTTCATAGTTCCCGAAGCGACCGTCCTGCCTCAAGGACAAATGGGAAGCTCCACCCCCATAGCCCTCACCATGAAAAACAGTATGGCGGTGCCTGTTTCTTCCATTCCTTCAGTGGATTGGGAAACCTTTGCAGATTGGGCTGTCAAAACCGTGACAAACGGCGGGCGCTTCGTCACCCTTTTCACTCTTCCTGAAAAAACCGAAGTCTCGTCGTCAAACCCGGCGTACACCATGGTCATCGTCATTGCCGAAGACTTTTCTAACCAGCTCTATCTTTTAGGAACGCCTGTTTCCGGCGGGTTTACCTCCCTCACCCCCGAAATCCCCGCCGCCAATATCGCGGAAAGGATTTTGTGCGAAGAATACAACCTTTTGCCAGCGGGTCACCCTTGGCTCAAACCCGTGCGTTTTTCACGCCTTCCTGAAGAAGGCGGTCCCGTCATTGGCATTACGGACTACTATAAAATCGAAGGGGAGGAAGTGCACGAAGTAGGCGTTGGCCCCGTCCACGCTGGTGTTATCGAATGCGGGCACTTTCGCTTCCAGTGCATAGGCGAAGAGGTCATGCACCTCGAAATCTCTTTGGGCTACCACCACCGAGGGGTTCAAAAACTTTTGCAAACAGCCGCCCAAACACAAGCGGCTCATAGTCGCACTCTCTCCCTCATGGAAGTCATCGCGGGCGACTCCACCGTGGCGCACACCTGGAGCTACGCCACGGTCATAGAGGCCCTCGGCAAAACAAAGGTCAGCCCCTACGGGCAAAAATTACGCTCTTTGGCCCTTGAACTTGAACGCCTTGCTAACCATACGGGCGATTTGGGCGCTCTTTCCGGTGACGCTGGTTTTCTGCCCACCCAATCCTACTGCGGACGCTTGCGTGGCGACTGGCTCAACACCACGGCTCTTTTATGCGGTAACCGTTTTAGCCGAGGTATCATTAAGCCCGGCGGAGCCAATGTTTACCTCGACAAAGAGACCATTGCGGAAATCCGCAAACGGATAAACGCCACGGCCAAAGATGTTAACGGCGCTGTTAATCTTCTCTGGAACTCAAGCTCGTTCATGAGCAGAGTTTCCAACCTCGGCGCTGTCTCTAAAGAAAACGCCCTGGCTCTCGGGTTGGTCGGCCCCGGCGCGCGCGCCTGTGGTGTTCACCTCGACTGTCGCATCCAGCACCCGCTCCAGCACTTGCCTGAACCACCCATTCTCCAACGCAAAACACGTGGAGACGTCCTTTCAAGGGCCCTGATACGGCACGATGAGATTAAAGAATCAGTCAACTATTGCCTCCGCCTCTTGGACAGTTTCGCCGTGGAGAAAAACCCCGTCCCCCTCAACCCCGCCAACGAGAAATTACAGCCTGAACACATCGCCATTGGCATGGTCGAAGGGTTTAGGGGCGAAGTATTCCACATTGGGGTAACGGATGCCGAAGGACAACTGGCGGGCTATACCATTGTGGACGCCTCCGTCCATAACTGGCCGGGGCTTGCCCTCGCTTTGCGTAATCAAGAAATTTCAGATTTTCCGCTATGTAATAAGAGCTTTAACTTGTCATATTGCGGACACGATTTATAGTTAAGAAGAGAGGATAAATACAGGGGAAAGCGCTGCTTTCCCCTGACCCCTTTCGCCAAGGAGCTTCGCCCCTTGGAACCCATATTTTTAGGGGATGGGCAAGGTCAAACCAATAACTCATGGTAACTTTACTCGTACCCATAAAAAGAGGGAAAATGTAAATTACACAATAAAAAAACACAAAAACACCCCAAAATTATTGGGGTGCAAAGGGCATCATGCCCTTTGCAGGAGGTCTGGAGGACAGCGTCCTCCAGCAACCAACCCCTGACTCTCATAAAGTAACTACACCTTTCAAACAAAGGAATTATTTCTATGGATATTCGTTTTCACAATACTTCGGGCGGCGAATGGACCGCCGATTGTTTCATCCTCGCTCTCTACGAAGGACAAAGCTTAGAAGAAGCCAGCCCTACCCTGTGGGAAAAAGCTTCATGGCTTTCCATTTCTCCTGCTTTTAGAGACTTTAAAGGCAAGCAGGACGAACTCCTCATGCTGTATGGCCACCCCGATGCCCCTGTCTCCCGAGTGCTTTTGGTAGGACTTGGCAAAAAAGCCAAAGCCAAAGGCAATACCTTTCGTAACGGCATCGCCAAAGCAGCGAAGCATTGCCAAGACAAAGGCTATGCAAGCATCGGCATGCTCATGTGTAACTTCAGCGCCTTGGCTGAGCCCCTTGCTATGAACGCTGAAACCTTAGCTGGCGAAGCCGTCATTGCCGCCAAGCTTGGCCTCTATCGTATTGAAACCTACAAAGGGAAAAAGACCGCGAAAGAGCAGGAAGAAGACGACAGCAGCGTTATTCAGTGGATGGGAATTTTCATTCCTGAAGCCTCCACCCCAGATTCCCTGCAAAGGACTATCCGAGCCGCCGAAGCCCAAGCCGACGGGGTTATGCTCGCCCGCGACTTAGCCAACGGCCCAGCCAATATCATTACCCCCACCATTGTTGCGGAAACAGCCGAAACCATCGCTAAAACCCATGGATTTTCCTGCACAGTGCTGTCTGAAGAGCGCATTAAAGAACTGGGAATGGGCGCTTTTTACGCTGTGGCTCAAGGGGCCAAAGAAGAAGCCAAGTTTATTATTCTTGAACACGCCCCCAAAGGCAAAGAACAAGACGACCCCTTTATTATCGTTGGCAAGGGCATTACCTTTGACACAGGAGGAATCTCCCTTAAGCCCGCCGCCAACATGCATGAAATGAAAAGCGACATGGCTGGCGCCGCCGGAGTCCTCGGTTTTTTTGAAACCCTTGGCCTCTCACCAGAAAAAGACGATTTCCCTCGCATTATCGGCCTTGTGCCCACCGCCGAGAATATGCCCGGTGGCAACGCCACCCGTCCCGGCGATATCGTCACCACCCTTTCCGGAAAAACTGTCGAAATTTTGAATACCGACGCCGAAGGCCGTCTAATCCTCTGCGACGCCCTCACCTATGCCCAGCAGAACTGGAAACCCAAAGCCCTCGTTGATATCGCCACCCTAACAGGCGCTTGTGTTGTTGCCCTTGGCGATTATGCCAGCGGCGTATTCACCGAACACGGCTCCTTGCGCAGGGCAGTGCTTGATTGCGCTGAAGAACTCGGCGAATTCATGTGGCCTTTGCCCATGTGGGATGAATATGACAAAGGCCTCAAAAGCGACGTGGCTGACTTTGGCAACATGGGCGAACGCATGGGCGGCGCGCTTTTCGCGGCTCTTTTCTTGCGCCGCTTTATCGAAGAAGACACCAAATGGCTCCACCTCGACATCGCCGGCCCTGGATATGTGGTAAAACCAAGCCCACAACACCCCGTTGGCGGCGCCACAGGTGAAGGGGTAAGAATCTTCTACGCCCTTGCTCGAAGAGTATAATTAAAAAAACGCGTACAGTTACAGATAAAGGGAAGTCTCGGTTTCTAACAAGGCTTCCCTTTACTTTTTTCCTTCCTTCTAACAAAACGTCTCCCTAAGCCATGCCCCTTCATGTCGATACAATCTCCTCTTGTCTTTTTTCAAGAACCATTCGCCACTATTCCATAAAGGCGTCTCCCACTATCCTTGTCTATACGGGGCAATGGCAGGGAGCATGAAGTACACCGCCCTCATATTTTTTCTCATCCCCCATCTCCCCTCCCTGGCCTTGCCCTTCCCTTAGTCCTTCTCTATGCCCATGAACCAATACTGAGGCAGCAATCTCAACTGGTTTGAAAGAACAAAATTTAGTTCTGGACTTTCAAAAATTTGGGACGTAGGTTCCTATGACTGATATTTCCTCCATAACAATATATAACCTATATAACCCAATGAAGTTTAGAAAATGCCCTCTGTTTTACGTTCCATTACTTCCCACAACGTTCGCCATATAATTTCTTCTGCCAAGGCCTCCTATTTTATCGCCGGGTTTACCCTAACCGCTTGGTCACCCTTTATTCCCTATGTGGCAAAACAGCTCCAGCTGGACGAAGGCGCTTTGGGAATTTTACTTTTATGCCTTGGTTTGGGATCAGTTTTGTTTATGTCCATGACAGGCATGCTCACCAATCACTTTGGGTGCCGTAAGGTTATTTTGACGCTCACGGCCCTTGGCTGCATCACCTTGCCACTGCTCACCGTAACCCCTCTTCCCCTAGTTCTTGCCCTTGTGCTCTTTTGTTTTGGCATTGCCACAGGCGGGTTAGATGTTGTGGCAGCAGTTCAATCCATGCTTATACAAAACAGAATAGGCCGACAGATAATGCCCACCATGCTGGCCTTTTACAGCGTCGGCAGTATTGCAGGCCCTGCTCTGGTGGTGCTTTTGCTTAGCTGCGGACTGCCTCCGCCCCTTGTGGCGCTCTGCGCTGTGGCAGTCGTTCTATTAACGATTTTTCGCTATCAAAAAAACCTTCTCGCCCGTCAACCCCAACCCCCCGCTCAAACTACTGACAAAGCGAAAAGACTCTTCCCTCCCCTCACTATCATCATCCTCGGGTGCATGTGCTTTTCTGTCTTTCTGGTTGAAGGTGGCTTAATGGACTGGGGGGCGCTGTTTCTCACAGAATACAAGGACTTTGATTTATCCTTGGCAGGCCTTGGCTTTGCTCTTTTTTCAGCCGCCATTGCCTTGGGCCGCTTTATGGGCTCAGCCCTCATTAGGCTGGTGGGAGGCGAAAGTAGAATTGTTTTGCTCAGTTGCGTCTTCTCTTTTTGCAGTTTTTTATTAACCTTGTTTATTTTACCCAAAGAATGGGCTCTCGTAGGCTTCTTACTCATCGGCTTTGGCAATGCCAACGTTATTCCCATCCTATTCTCAGCCTCAGGGAAACAAACGCAAATAAGCACGGCTTCAGCTATCGCCATTGTCTCAAGTCTCGGCTATTCCGGCATCTTAATCGGCCCTGCCTTAATAGGTTTTATCGCCCACTTCACAAACCTCTTTTTCGCCTTTGGTGTCTTAGGCGGCCTCATGGTTGTCGTAGCGCTTCTCTCCACACGAGTTCTCCAAAACATGAAAAATTGAGGCAAAGGCCATAAAAAGGGGTGGTGCCGCTCTTACGCCCTACCCCTTCGTCCTTGCGTTTAGATATGTGACCGACCCTTTTTCATCTCTCATCAAGCATGCCACCCACCGCTTTTCTCCTTTGCCCCTCCTTACGTGATTACAAAACACCTCGTCCATTTTAGCCACTACTCTAAAATTTTCCCCTACAAACGCCCAACCCCTCCTCGTGCAAGTGAGGACAAATGGTGCCCTTGCTGGGGAGCAAGGTTGACAGCCGCCTCATGCTCGTTGCTTTCTTCATTTTTTCCCGTCCTTCTTATGGCCTAAAAAAATAAAGGCCGCTTCATCCTGAAACAGCCTTTATGGTGTCCACACAATCACCGTGTGTCTCCTTATCAAAAGTGTCCTAGCGCATAGACCTCCCTGTCATATGCACCGACAACCCACCCCGCCATACATTGTCCAGCGATCTCTCGGCCCCTCGCGCCAGCTAGGGACCGAGAAATCATACGGGGGGGACATATGGTACGAACCTACGTTCGCACACACTTTACGCTGAGAAACAAGCGTAAAGATTCTGAGCCTGATCGTTTTCAGGGTTAGCGCCGAGGATAGTCTCCAATTGCGCCTTAGCTTCATCTTCACGGCCAAGGGAGGTTAGACACCCGGCCAAAGCGTAACGAACGGCTTCTAAACTTTCATCTTTCTTAATGGCGTTTTCAAGCAAAGGAACCACACGCTCCAAGGCCTTTAGAACATAGCCAAGCTGAATGATACTGTTGATGGCAATCATATTGATAGCGTCAAACTCAAGAGATTTTTCAAAATGGTCAAAAGCTTCGGCGTGTTTGCCAAGTTCCATTTCTACCATGGCAAGCCCCACAAGGGTTTTCGCAGATGAAGCTAGGGCGTTGGCCTCTTTGTAATGAGCATGCGCTAGCTCAAGGTTGCCAAGACCAAGGGCGACGGCGGCCAGCCCCATGTGAGGGTCTGCGTTTTGAGTGTCACACCCAACGGCCTTTTCGTAGTAGTCTTTTGCTTTTTCGTACTCACCCATAAAAAGGTAGCACTCACCAAGTTCTTTATTAATTTCGTAGTTAATGGAGTCTTTCATTGTTCTCCCCTCCGTTTTTTGGACCCTTCCTAAGGGCTCTATTAAATTTGACCTGCAAAATGCATTGGCGCGGCAGGCACAAGTTGATTAGCAAACAGCGTGCCAACCAAAAAACGAATTCAAAAAACCGACCCTCCCATTTCAACGCTCTATTTATGTCAACAATAATAGACACTTATAAAACGGCACACATATTGCTTGAACAGTGGCATTTCATGTAGGTAAAATTTGCCTACCCAACTGTTAAGGAGAATTTATATGAAAAGCCTGTTTGAAAATCACGTTGGCGTTGTAGGCCGTGTGCTTGATATGCAGCTCCAGCGTCAAAATGTTGTCGCCGGGAACATGGCTAACATCAAAACCCCCGGCTACAAAGCGCTCAAACTTGAATTTGAAGAAGAAATGCAAGCTGCCCTGGCCCTTGATAAAAAGGGCAAGATGAGCCTCACGGATAACGGTCATATGCCCCACGCCTTTAATGCCGAAGGCTTTGGACCAGAATGGGAGCGCGCTGTGCGTCCCCGTATTGTCCATGGCGAAGACAGGGTGAACCTCGATAAAGAAATGGCGACCATGGCGAAGACCAACCTTCACTACACCGCCCTTACTTCGGTCATCCGCAGCAACTTCGACGGCATCCGCCAGGTCATTCAAGAGGCCGGAAAGATATAGCAATGATGGCTGACCTCCCCATATCATGCGATGGGGGGACGCTCAGCCTTGTTTTTTTTGAAGGATAAAGGAGAAGATACCATGGATTTTATGACAGCCCTCGATATAAGCGCCTCCGGCCTTACCGCCGAAAGAAGCCATATCAATATCATTTCCATGAACCTCGCCAACGCGAAAACAACGAGAACCCTCGAAGGTGGTCCTTACAAGCGCCGTAGCGTCGTTTTAAAAACGGCTGAAGTTGACGGCCCTTTCAGTAAGACCATGCAATCGCAACTTGGCAGAGAATTACGCGGCGTAAACGTCGAGCGCATCGCCTTTGACCAACGCCCCAACAAAATGGTGTATGAGCCGGGTCACCCCGACGCCAACGAGGAAGGCTATGTGGCCTATCCCGACATTAACGTTGTGGAAGAAATGGCAAGCCTTATGACGGCTCAGCGCGGTTATGAAGCCAACGTCACCACAGTGGACACCATTAAAAACATGTACCAGAAAGCTCTGGAAATAAACCGTTCATAACCCCTTAGTCTAAAGGATTATTGCCATGAGTATTCAAGCCGTCGGCCTTAAAGCCTACACCAACGCTCTTAATAATTTTAAAAAAGCCGAACAAAAAACAAACTCTTCCATGGGTATTTCTTCGGATAAACCCGTTGCAGAATTTTCAGACGTATTGAAGACCTCACTGGAAAAGGTCAACGACATGCGCCAGGAGCGTTCGGACAAGATACTCTCTTTCGCTTCCGGCGAGAGTCAGAACGTTCACGAATTGATGATATCCATGCAAAAGGCCAGTCTCGCCATGAGCATGACCACCACCGTGAGAAACAAGGCCCTTGAAGCCTACAAAGAATTGACACGTCTGCAATTCTAAACAACTAACAGCCACAGAACAATTTTATTTTCGTTCTCCAGCAATGCTTTAACAACCTCAATCCCTCGTGGCACGTTTTGTGTAACAGGGATAATCAGCCCCTAGGGCAATACGATTACGTGTTTTGGAGGATACCATGAACTTTAAGGAACTTGCTTTTCAAACCATCGAGCGCGCCAAAGAATTTTGGGGAAAAATTACCATTACTCAACGAATGGTCATTGGAGGCGCAGCGGTAGCAACCATACTTTTATTCGTTGGTATGCTTTTTATGATAAACAAGGTGGAATATGACGTTCTTTATTCCAACATTGGGGTAGAAGACTCCAACCGTGTTATCAAAGCCCTTGAAGCTCAGCAAATTAAGTATGTCCTTGAAGATGATGGGAAAACCATCCTCATCCCTAAAAATCAGGTTGTGCATACCCGCGTTGACCTCGCAGGACAAAACATCATTACCGGACAAGGTATCGGGTTTGAAGTTTTTGATAATGTAAAAGTTGGCGAAACCGACTTTGTTCAAAAGCTGAACTACCGCCGCGCCCTTGAAGGTGAACTTGCCCGCACCATCGGCCAATTCCCCGGCATTGAAAGTGCCCGCATTCACCTTGTTATCCCCCACCGCTCGCTCTTCATAGAAGAACAGCGCGACCCCTCCGCTTCTGTCGTCCTTAAGGTAGAAGGCAACAAGAAAGTGGAAACAAAAGACATCATGGGCATCGTTAACCTGGTGGCTATGTCCATCGAAGGCCTTCAAAAAGAAAAAATTTCCGTCACAGACGCGACCACAGGGAAAATTCTGTATGAGCCCGACCAAGAAGGCTCCATTACTGGCATGACCCAAACCCAGCTCGACCATAAACTGCTTGTTCAGCGCAATATTGAAAAGCGCATCGATGACCTGCTCACCCCCATTATGGGCTCAGGCCACTTCATTGCCAAAGTAAACGCTGACCTCGATTTCAGTCAAAAGACCATTCGCCGCGAAGTTTTCGACCCCGAAAGAACCGTTGTGCGCTCTGAACAGCGTAGCGAAGAAAGCACCAACGGCAGTGGTAACGTTGGCGGCGTGCCCGACCCTAACTTCCGCGGAGACGGTTTCAGCGGGAGCACCAGCACCCAAAACTCCAACCGTGAAACCCGCACGACTAACTACGAAATTAATAAAGAAGAGTTCAATATCGTCTCCACCGTGGGCGAACTCGACAGATTGACCGTTGCCGTTATCGTTGACGGAACCTATGAAAAAACCGAAGAAGGCAGCTTTAGCTTCACCCCCAAGTCCGATGAAGAACTGAACCGCCTGCGCCAGCTTGTGGCCAATGCCGTTGGCTTTGACTCGGCTCGTGGCGACACCATTGAAGTAAGCTCCATCTCCTTTGGTATGCCTGAAATCACCGAAGAGCCCTCGGTCAACTCCGTCCTTGCCGACTATATCTCACGCTTTGGCAAACCCTTGCTCAACGCCGTGCTGGTCTTCCTCTTCCTCATTCTCATCGTCCGCCCTGTGGTTCTGGCCCTCATTAAGCCCAAAGTGGAAGGTAAAATGCTTGAAGGCCTTGAGGGACTCCCCATGCCTGAAGAGCGCATAGCCATTGAAGAATTGAGCGACGAAGAACTGGTATCGCCCGTCGTCACCGACAGCTTCGAAGACATAAAGGCCCATGCTCTCCAGTTGAGCGAACAAAATATGGATCAGGCCATTAACATCCTTCGGGTCTGGATAAACGACAAAACCGAGACCGCAACAGCCAGCCTCCCCGCGACAACCTAATTAACCAAAACCTTGGGGCATCACGGCGACCGTCTACCCTGTCACTGCGATGCCCCTTCTTTTATAAACCACCCTTCTTAGTGAAGCGTTCTAATAAACTGACCAGCGAATTAACGCACCTCAACATGGCCTTACTATTACCTTCACGCCACCGTGACGCGACTCTGATAACCAACACCTTCGCTCAACCATGCAATCTGTATACTCTTTTTTCTGAAAATAACCGCTCCAGGCCCAATCCTTTCCCCACCAGCTCTTAGCCCATTCAACACAGCACTGTTCATTGCCTAAGATGAGCTGGATTCATTGAGAGAGAGGGGATAAAGGAAACCATAGGTGAAAAGGGCGAATGAATGCAGGCCGAGGGATTGAGCCCAATGAAGGAAAACCAAACAGGGAGAAAGGTCGCCGTAAATGAAAGATAGCCTTAATGTATTCATCGCATATCGACATATGACGAGGTCTTGACTATACTAGGGCATTATTTATTTATTTCTAAGGAGTTTCCATGTCCAGTGCAGATATAACCAGTCTGAACGGCTCACAAAAAACAGCCATCCTTCTTCTTTCCCTTGGCGAGCAATTTGCCTCGGAAGTGTTCAAACGTATGGATAAAAAAGAGCTCACCGCTGTTTCTAAGGCCATGGTCGAACTCGGCACTGTGCCCAAAGAAACCGTCGAGGCCGTCCTGCGCGACTATTACCAATCTATGATTTCAGGCAGAGAGAGCATCCGTGGCGGTCAAGAAGCTGTAAAACGTCTGCTTCTGCCTAACCTCGACAGCGAAACAGCCAAATACGTGAGCGATGTCCTCAATCTGGAATCAGGCCCTGTGCCCTTTGATGAAATTGGAAAGGTAAGCCCCAAACTCCTCGCTCAAATTCTACGCAACGAACACCCCCAAACTCTGGCTCTTATCGTGGGGAACCTCCCCGCTGATTCAGGGGCGGAACTTCTCACCAGCCTGCCCGCTGGAGTCCGCACTGAAATACTCCTCCGCCTTGCCAACCTCGAATCCGTCCCCGAAGAAATGCTTATGGCCGTTGACAAAGTTCTACAGCGTCAAATTATCGCCATGGGCGGTAAAGAGGGCAAAAAAGTGGGTGGCGTTCACGCTGTAGCTGAAATTCTTAACGCCGTAGACAGGGCGACCGAAGAAGAAGTTCTCTCTGAGATTGAAGAAGAATCACCTGGCATGAGCGATGAAATCCGTAACCTCATGTTTGTCTTTGAAGACGTTAAAAACCTCGACGACCGCTCTGTGCGCGAACTTCTTAAGGAAATTTCCAACGAAGATCTCTCCATGGCCTTGCGGGGCGCCAAAGACGATTTACGCGAGCTGTTCTTTAAGAACATGTCCGAGCGTGCCGCCAACATGATTCGAGAAGACCTTGAGGTCATGGGACCCACCCGCCTGTCTGAGGTCGAAGCGGCCCAGCAAAACGTTGTTAAGATTGTGCGTCGCCTTGAAAATGAAGGCCGTGTAGTGGTAAGCCGCGGCAGTGGAGACCTTTTTGTCTAAAAAGAAAGAGAGCGATATTCTGAATGACGGCACCGTCCTTCGTGTCACCACCGATGAAAAGTGGGGGACTATATTCACGTCCACTGGCGAAAAAATTATCGAAGCCGTCACCCCCAAGGGTGAAGCACCCAAACTGACGGCCAGCGAAATATCCACCTTCAACGAAGAGGATTATTTCGAAAAACTGCGGGCTAAAGCCACCAGCATGGCGAGTCAAATTCTTGCCGATGCCAGAGCCCAAGCGGAAACCCTTGTGCAGGAAGCTCAGGCCCAAAGCCACGCCATCCGCGCCGAGGCCCAAAACCAAGGACACCAAGAAGGATTTGCCAAAGGACAAGAAGAGGGTTCTGCCAAAGGCTATGACGAAGCCTATCAGCGCTCGCTGGACGAAACCAAAGAAGAACTGGACGCTTTGCGTTCTAACATGGCGGATTCCGTCTCTGCCGTGGTGTCGGCCATAGATGAGCAAACCGAAAGCATCTACCAAAACTGGCGCGAAGACATTATCGCTGTTTGCAAGCTTGCCGTCGAAAAGATTGCCGCCGTACAACTCAGCGAAGAGCGCGCCGCTTCACTGTCAACCCTCTTTGACGAAGCCGTTTCTACACTCAAAAAAGACCGCCGCCTTGTCATATTTACCAATCCCGACGATGAGCCCGTCATTAGCGATATCATTGAAAGCACCAAGGCTAAATACCCCGATATTACCACTTGGGATGTCCGCCCCAATGCCGAAATCACCCCCGGCGGCCTTGTGATGGAAAGCGAATATTCCCTTGCCGAAAGTTTGGTTGAATCGCGCCAAGCCGCGGTAAATACAGTCCTTTCACACCTTACCCTCACCAAATCATCATGAGCCCCGCCCCCAAAGTCATACAAGAGTACCTGAGCACCCTTGCGCCCGTAACATCCTACGGAAAAGTTGTTAAAATAGTAGGTCTTGTGGCGGAAGGTTCCGGCATAAAAGCTCCTTTGGGCTCTTTGTGTCATATTTTACCCGAAGGCACATCAGCCATCCATCAGATAAAAGAAAACGCCAAAGCCCACCTCAACGCCACGCCCGACCAGAACAACGAAGTACCTGTTGAAGTTGTCGGCTTTAGAGACGGGAATCTTCTCTTCATGCCCTATGGCGACTTACGAGGTGTTCAGCCCGGAAGCTTGGTAAAAAACTCCAGCCTCCCCCCTTTCTTTCCTGTGGGGCCAGACCTTTTGGGACGGGCTTTTGATGCCTTTGGAAAACCCCTCAATAACGAAACAGGGCTCAATCTGCCAGATGTCGCGCCCCTCTATGCCGATCCTCCTTCCCCCCTTTCCCGCCCTCGCATTTCCGACCCCTTGGATGTGGGCGTTCGCGCCGTAAACAGCTTGCTCACCCTCGGCAAGGGTCAGCGGGTGGGCATTATGGCGGGTTCCGGCGTTGGCAAGTCAACCCTGATGGGAATGATGGCCCGCTATACCAAAGCTGACGTGAACGTTATCGGTCTCATTGGCGAACGGGGACGTGAGGTTGTCGAATTTATGGAGAAAGACCTTGGCGAAGAAGGCATGAAACGCTCTGTTCTTATCATAGCCACCTCCGACCAGTCCCCCCTTGTCCGCATGCGCGCGGCCTACGCCGCCACCGCCGTGGCAGAATATTTCAGAGACCTTGGCAATGACGTTCTTTTTATGATGGACTCGGTCACCCGTTTTGCCATGGCGGCGCGCGAAATTGGTCTTGCCGTTGGCGAACCGCCAACAACCAAGGGGTATACCCCCTCTGTTTTCGCTCAACTGCCCCGCCTTTTGGAACGCACAGGTCGCAACGAACTTGGCACCATTACGGGCATTTACACAGTGCTGGTTGACGGGGACGACTTCAACGAACCCATTGCCGACGCTGTCCGTTCTATTCTGGACGGTCATATTGTTCTCACCCGAGACCTTGCCGACCAAGGGCACTTCCCCGCCATTGACGTTTTGCGCTCCATTAGCCGGGTTCGCACCGACATTTGCTCCACTGGGCTGGTCGACGCCGGGCGCACAGTGCTCGCGCGTATGGCTTCCTATAAAAAAGTGGAAGATATGATTAATATAGGCGCTTACGCCCAAGGGTCCAACCCTGAAATCGACAAAGCCATCGCCACCATGCCCGACATCAATAATTTTCTCCGCCAGCGCGTTACCCAAGCTTCTACCTTAGAAGAAGGCTATGAAGAACTGCAACAACTGGCGGCTTTGTAGCCTATTGCGCTGTGAAATAAATGGAAATACTGAGGGGCTTTGCCCCTCAGACACCCCACAAAGGGTATGATTCCTTTTAACCCCCTTTACTCCCTTATATTTTTTAAAAAATATAAGGGGAAGCAGAGACTCCAAGGTATACCCATCCTTGGCAGATAGATTTCAGGAAAGGCAGAGCCTTCGCTAAGAGAAAGCCTCTCCACTAACAATCATGGTTCAAGAGTTGCCAACAATACACCTATGGATATTTACGCGTTCAGCCAGGCAGAATTTTTAAGCTTCATCCTCACCTTGGTGCGGGTGAGTTTGCTTATCTTTCTTATGCCCTTCTTTGGCGGCGACAACCTCCCCACCCTAGGTAAAGCCCTTATCTGTATCGTGGTCACCCTTACCATCTGGCCCCGCCTCGCCCTGCAAATGCCAGACTTAGAACCGCACCCCCTTACCCTTATTCTCCTGCTGGTCAGCGAGCTTATTCTCGGCCTCACCCTTGCCCTCTGCGTCCACTTTGTTTTCGCGGCCATTCAAACCGGGGGCGACTTCATCGGCTTTCAAATGGGCCTCACCATGGTTTCCATCATGGACCCCGCCTCAGGGGCCAGAGTCAGCGTTACCTCACAAATCCTCTACATGGTTTCCATGCTCATATTCTTAAGCTTTAACGGACACCTCCACCTTTTACGCGCCCTTATGGATTCTTTCGCCTATATCCCACCGGGAGGCATCCTCGTTACCCCGCCCCTTGTAGGCACCATCCTCACCATGTCCGCCAACATGTTCGTGGTCGCCATTAAAATCGCCGCCCCTGTCATGGTGGCCCTGCTCATGGTCGAGCTGGCCCTTGCGCTCATGGGCCGAGCCGCGCCCCAAATGAACCTCATGACCATGGGATTCCCCATTAAAATTTCCGTTGGATTCTTTTTCCTTGGGCTTTTGTTCACCATTATGGCGGGTCATATAGAAGAATTTATCGTGCATATTGAGCCCATGTTCCAAAACTTATTGCGCCTTGCCAGCCCCAATCCCCCCCTATAAACCTCTCCTTGCTTCTGGTTTCCAGCTAGTTGCCAGGTAGTTGCCAGCTAGTAGCCAGATAATTACTAGGCGCTCCTCAACGTTGCCAAACATTGCCATATAATTACCAGATAATTGCCAAACAAGTATCTGGCGTTGCCTAGTCCTTGTCCACCCTTACCCGTCCAAGCCTGGCCCATTCAGGCTCATTCCACCTCTGTTCCCCTGCCTTTCTCTTAAGGTATAAAGCCTCTCCTAACGGGCTTGGCAAGGGAGCGGACAAGGGGTATAGGTAACCATTACGGCATGGTCTAAAATCGGCCTTTCCAAAGTTTTTCAGAAAGTACTTGTCTGTTTTTACTCGCAAAAAATCTCTTTTTGAAAAAACAACCCTTCAAGCCACAATGAGCGAAACTATGAATAAACGGGACATTTCCAAGGGATTTAGCATAGCCCTCCCCATCATTCTCGGATATTTTCCCGTGGCCTTCGCCTTTGGTATTTTGGCGGTTAACGCGGGTTTTTCTCCGCCCATGGTCGGCCTTATGAGCTTTCTCGTCTACGCGGGCTCTGGTCAGCTCATCGCCGTCGGCCTTATCGCCGCCTCCGCCTCGCCCATGACCATTATTTTAACCACGGGCATCGTCAACCTGCGCCATCTTCTTATGTCAGCCGCCATGGTGCCATTTTTGAAAAAGTGGTCAAAAACCACCCAAACCCTCTTCGGCTTGCAAATGACCGACGAAACTTTTGCTATTCATTATACAAATTTCAGCCAGCGCTCTCCCGCTCCCACAGAAGTTTTTAGCACCAACATTACCAGCCATTCGGCCTGGATTTGCGGTGGTTTAATCGGCGCTTACTTTGGCCAAATCGTGGGCGACATCACCCGCTGGGGTCTCGATTATGCCCTCCCCGCCATGTTCATCGCCCTTCTCATTCCCCACTTGGGCGTGCCTAAAAAACTTGTGGCGGTTATTATGGCGGCGATTTTATCCGTTGTCCTCACCCTCCTTGGCCTTGACCGCTGGAGCGTTATGACAGCCACCCTTGTGACCGCCATTGTCACCGCCGCCTTGCCTTCACCTCAAAAAAAACCATCAAAAGAGTAGGGACGCCACGATGGATATAACCACCCAACTCATCATTATAGTCGGCATGTCGCTGATAACAGCCATTCCCAGGGTATTACCCCTCTTGTTTTTGTCCTCTCAAACTATCCCTCCCGCCATTTTGCGGGTTCTTGAAATGATTCCTCCGGCTGTTTTGGCCGCCCTGCTCGCGCAGGAGATTTTGCTCACAAAAATAGACGGCAAGGCCGAACTGTTTTTGTCCCTCGATAACACCTTCCTTTTGGCCCTTGCCCCAACGGTTATTGTAGGCGCTATCTTTAAAAACTTTTTCATTACCGTCATTGTCGGCATGATCTCTGTTGCCTTATTGCGCCTAACTGGCTTATAATACTCCCCACTCCAAGGAGGATTCATGCGTTCTTTATGTATATTCCTGTTGACTGCTTTCTTTGCTTTCCAATCCTTTACCGTTGCCGAAGCCGCGGACATCTCGCGCGACGACCTTCGTAAAGCCGTTAAAGAACTGCTCCGCGACGAGCCTGACCTTGTCATGGATGTTATCAGAGAAAACAGCGAAATCATTCTCGAGGTTGCCCAGCAAGGCAATATGATGCGCAAGCGCCGGGCCCTAACCCAGCAATGGCAAAAAGACCTGCAAACCCCCAAAAACATTGTCACCAAGGGAAGACCAAGCCGAGGCAACCCCAAAGCCCCCGTGACTATCGCGGTCTTCTCCGACTATACCTGCACCTACTGCAGCCAAGCTGAGTTTTTGCTCGAAGTCCTTCTTGAAACCCGTAAAAATGACATTCAAGTGGTCTTCTTCCATTACCCCAAAGAGCAAGAAACCTCGCTTATCTCTGCTAAATATGCCCTTGCCGCCTCTTTGCAAAATCCCGACAAAGGCTGGCAGCTTCATCAAAAGTTTTTCAAGAATATTCAGGATTTTGAGATGAATAACAATAAATTCATCCTCACCGCCTGTGAAGAAATCGGCCTTGACTATAAACAACTCCGTAACGATATGACGAACAACAAAGCCATAATTACTATGCTGGCCGAGAATAAAGCAGAGGCCGACCGCTTAAATGTCACAGGAACTCCTCATTTTTTCGTCAACGACATTGTAGTACAGGGTCTTTTGAGCGCTGAGCTCTTTGAACAAGCCATTGATATGGCCCTTAAAGTAGCCAAAAAATAATTTTGACATAAAAAAGAGGGGCTCTGCCCCTCTTGCCATCCATCTCGGGCGTCATACCCTATGAACCCCTTTTTGCCTAGCGCCTTTCAACCTCGTACCAAACCGCAATAAGGCTCCCTGCCCTATATTTTTTATGGATTTTATACCGTAAGAAAAAATCAGTCTGCTGACGATGGAAACGCTCCACAAAGCCTTCCAGTCCATATCCCATAAAAGATTGGAACCGTTGCCGGGTTTGGTTCCCCGATAAAAGGGCCAACGCTCGGGGTAAGACATGACAAAGATAGTCAAGGTTTCGCTCCGGCATGGCCCAATCAATCAGGCAAAGAGAGCGTGACTTGCCTGCCATATCTGCCAGTTCCTTAAAGCCGTTACTATGGTGGCTCAGCACGAGGGCCATGACCCCTAGCCCGTCCCATCCTCCCGCAATTCCGCCCTCTGGGGAGCAATGAAAAAGAACGGCTGTTTCAACAGTTGGCTTTGAGCGGCGTTTTTGCCAAGGCAGTATACAATTCAGGCCGTTCCCTGTACTGGCCTTTGGGCAAAGCCTCCTCCAAAGGCTCTCGTCCTCCCACACGGGCTTGAGCCAGCGGTTCATAATAAGCGAATGAGCCAACAGCATAATCAGTCCGTCTCTCTGTCAAAAAGCTTACCTCGAATAACCGCGTCTCGCCCAAACTTGGCCCGTAGGGTATCCAAGGTTTCATCAAGGGCAGTCCCTTTTTTCTCGGCTTCATGCACTATACCACAATCAAAAAGGCTCAGTTGTTGCTCCAATTGTCCAAACTGTGAAACCCCAACCCCTATGAGGCGAATCATCTTTTGGGGATTCAGCTCTTTTAACAAAAGGCAAGCCACCTCATAAATCTGCATGGTGGCGTTGGTGGTTTCTTGCAAAGTTTTACTTCGGGTAACTTGGCTAAAGTCATCATATTTGACCTTCAGCGTGATGGTTCTCCCTGCCAGTTTTTGCTGGCGCAGGCTCCGCCCAACCCGTTCGGACTGTTGTAAAAGCCAACCGGTCAACACATCCATATCTTTGGTGTTTTCAGAAAAAGTATTTTCAGCGCTTTCTGATTTGCGTTCATACTCAACAACCACAGGTCGATTATCAATCCCCTGAGCCCGTAAGTAGAGCTCCCCACCAAATTTACCCAGCTTGCGCGTCCAAAATTCTTCAGGGTAACGCATAACATCGCCCGCCGTAACAACACCGAGTTGTTCCAAAACCGTAAGGGTGCGCTTCCCCACTCCAGGAATCTTTTGAACGGGCAAGGTCGATAAAAAAACAGGGATATCGTCTAAGGTGAGAACGCTCACCCCATTGGGTTTTCGCATGTCCGAAGCTATTTTCGCCAAAAATTTCACTGGGGCCAATCCCACGGAGCAGGTCAGTCCCGAAACCGCGTATATTCTTTTTTGAATCACATGCACAAGACGACTGACATCCATCTCGAAAACACGCTCTAGGCCCGTCAGGTCAACATAGGCTTCGTCAATGGAGGCCGCCTCCACCAGAGGGGAAAAGGAAAACAACACTTCCATAACCTCACGCGATTTTTCCTCATAGCGCTTACGATTACCACGCAAATAAATACCATGAGGACACAGCTTACGAGCCTGAAAAATGGGCATGGCGGAGCGAACCCCAAAGGCGCGAGCTTCATAGGAAGCAGTCGCGGCAACACCTCGCTGCGCCCCGCCGATAATAACGGGCTTTCCTTTGTAGGCGGGGTTATCAAGCTGTTCCACAGAAGCGAAAAAAGCATCCATATCCAGATGCATTATCCAGCGCTGCTCAGTGCTCATATCAGTACTAATAGGTGTACTCATCACTTCAAAATTCGTTACAATTCTGCCAAAAAGACTGTAGCCATAAACAATTCCTTATCGCGAAAGGTCTCTGTCAAAAAAACCTTTGACCCGCTCGACTCGCCGCACCCGCAAGCATGGCAAGGAAGGCGCTTTCCTCGCAATGCGCCCTGCCAAATATTTGGCAACCTGCATGGTAAGTGCTTTTTCCTCTTCCTGTGAAAACTTCGCCCCCTCAATGTGCCATTCTAAACTCTGGGCATCAATGAGACGCAAGCTTTGATGGACAAGCCCAAGGGAATTTTCTTGGCAATAGGCTTCCCAAAAGTCTTTCACTATGATGTCCGCCACAGCCATATCACCCAAAAGCTCTTGATTTATGGGGAGGCCATAGCCAAAACGGGTTAACAAGCATGACTGTGAAGCTTGATCTGCTCTCTCCAGTCCCATAGAGTGCGCCACAAGGCCCACCATCTTTTTATCAAACCCCGCCAAAGCCAAGGGCGACACAACCCCTAACTCACGCAGGGCTTGCAAGCCGGGCCTATAGGTTTGCAGATCAGAAGCAAGGGTTCCATCACAAAGGAGAAGTTTCCTCGTGTGAACCTCCAAAGGGCTATTTTCACCGTCACAGTGAAGAGGCATATCGACGAGCCTCCCCTCATTCTGTTCCCCTGCAATCACTTGGCTCATCTGTTTAATCAGGCTGAACATGGCTCGTTTGCAATAGTAGCACCGCCGCTCTCCATTGGCTCGAACTTCCGGAATATCCAAAGGGTTTAATGGCAAGCAGACAGTGGAAAAGCCATTTTTATGCGCCCAGCGGAGAGCTTGTAAGCTTTCTCCCCTCATACTCTGCGGCCCAAAAATATGGAAAAGCAAGGGGTTCTTCCCCATTCTACCAAGCAACAAGGCCAGCAAACGGCTATCCAGACCACCCGAATAGGCTAGGGCAACAGCGAAATGAGTGGTAGATGTTTCGTTCGGCAATCCTTCAACCACAAAGCCACGCCTTAACGCTTGGGGAAGGTCACCAGAGGAAACTCTATTTTTACAACTATTATTGCCACCAAAGCCATCATTGGCAGGCGCACTTAATTCATTTCGCTCACTCGCCTCATCTGGCTTATCTGGTTCGCTTGTTCCTATGTTTAGCACTGGCGCCATTGGCATCTCTGTAGATGTCCAGCTTCTTTGATTCTCTTTGGAAAAAAAGGTTTCAGCATCCAAGAGGGGAATAATCGGCAACGATGCCACGGGTAAGACTTCTATGGGCAAGGAGGCTACGGGCAACGCGAATACAGGTAAAGAAGCCAAGGGCAATGAGATTAGGGGCAACTGCTTTTTGTCTATTGTGGATGAAGACATGGACGAACCTTTAGTCCACGCCATAACCGCTGGCAAAAACGGCGCCATTGGCGACCCCTTCAAAAACCTTACTGCCGTAGACAAGGGCTGTTTTTTCCACTCGCATATGAGGCCAAGCCCCAAAAACAGCTCCCCACGATTTTAACAAGGCCAAGGCCGTCGGGGTAACAGTTTCGCCTACTCCCTCAAATGAGCGAACCTCCACACCCTCCAAAAGCTGTAATACCGCAGGGGCCGGAGAGGGGATAATCCCATGAGCGCACCTTATATCTCCATCAGCCAAAGGTAAGGGGCTCACCCGCAAAGCAGGGTGCCCCAGCCGTTCGAACAACAAGCACCCCAAGCAGATATCAACAATACTATCCAGCGCCCCCACCTCGTGAAAGGCCACCTCAGATGGCGCTATGCCATGCACCTTGCCCTCTGCCTCAGCTAAAAGGGCAAAGGTAAGTCGCGCCATTTTTTTGGCTTCTTCCGCCAGAGCGCTTTTTTCAATAATCTCGGTAATATCACGCAAAGTACGGTGAGCATGTTCATGAGGCAAGTCAACATATGCTCGCCAGCCGCCAATATGCTGGAGGCTGTACTCTTTCACTTGTACGCAACCTGAAGCGAGAGACGGCAGATTCAAGGTTGCTACCAAAGCATCTAGTTCCGCCTGATTAAGCTCTTGCATTTTACACAGTCCCGCCAAAAGCATATCGCCTGAAAGCCCTGAGAGGGCGCGGATAGTAAGTATCTTTTTTTGCATGAAACACCTTATAAAAACGAATTACAACGCACAGTGAAAAGCACCGAAAAAACCAAGGGCTGCTGAAACCCCTTTTCGGGCTATCAGATTAGGAACTGACTCAACCAGTGTTCTTGTCAACTGACCTTTCAAACGAAAATTTCAAGGAGCGTGGCGAGGTTTTGATAAGTCTTTGTGAAGCCCAGTGAACCTCTGTGGTGCCTTTGTGAGCGCTTCCAAGCTCCCCGTAAGAACAGACCAAGCCAGACAAGTCATGTCGAGCGTATTCTCAAGGAAGGCAGACCCTTTGGACAAGCTCAAGGGGATTCGCGCCACCCCAAACTCTGAACAGCTTTACCCTTACTCCATGGGTGCTTTACCCTCTAGGGCAATCAAGTATGGGTCACTTGCCACACAGCGTCAATAAAAATAAAAAAGGCCTGTTCTGGCGTTGGCTATAATGCGTATTTAGAGTAAACTGCCCCCATGCATGAGATGAGTATTGCCCAAAATCTGGTGACCCTTATTCGGGAAGAAATGAAAAAGCATTCCGCCACGCGTCTTATACGAGTCCGTGTGCGGCATGGTGTTTTGGCGGGTGTTGTGCCTGAGGCGCTGAGCATGGCCTTTGAAGTGATGACGGTTGATACGGACTTGGAAGGGGCGACCCTCGAAACCATTGAAGAGCCTCTTAAACTTGCTTGCGGCGCTTGCAAGAACGAATTTACCTCCGAATCCACCTCACCCTTTTATTTTGAAGCCTGCCCCAAATGCGGCGAAGAATTCGGTCACAAAGTACTCTCAGGTAAAGAAATGTACTTGGATCAGCTCGAAATTGAATAGCGCAAAGTGTAATGGGACTTTGGCTCAAGCCGTAAAAACCACCCAGTCCGTTACCTACACAGATGGTTGCCCGCGCACCTTGCCACTCGCATAGCGGTCATCCGCACAGCCTGTAACCTACATGGCTTGTTGCTTAGCGAAAAACGCCCATGGGCTAGCAAGCCCAGCTCAGCGAGTCCAGTATACCAGCGCTAAACCGTGTCTGTGGCACCCATATCTTGAACTGCCACCTTACTTAAGCAATTCCTTAAACACACTGTCATTTCTTTCCCAAGACTCATTCGTTCACGCTTCGCATCTGATTTTTAAAACACGCTTCGCGTCTGGGTGTAACAACCATCGCGTGTGCTTTTAGGCAAGTCCCGAAACAGGCGTCGAGACAGGCTTCAAAGCTAGGCACCAGCATAAACATCGGCCCAGACATTGCTCAAGCGTGCTACCCACTCTTTATGCCTTAACCACAGGGCGGAGTGTAAACGGATACTAAACCATATTTTACAACTCATGGCTTTACCCTCTTTTGCTAAGGAGCCGTGCCATGATACTTATTCATCATAGTCCAATGATATTATTTTTTACTCAAAGGGAGTTTCCATGGAAGTTTCAGTAGAGCGTAATTTATTTGAAGCCAACGATGCCACCGCCAACAAGCTCCGCGAGCTCTTCGCTAAAAAAGGGCTGTTGGTGCTAAATATGATTAGCTCGCCCGGCGCGGGAAAAACCTCCTTGTTGGAAAAAACCCTCACGGCCCTCAAAGGCGAATTCACCATGGCTGTCATTGAAGGTGACCTGCAAACCGACAACGACGCCCGCCGGGTAGAAGCCACGGGCGCTCAGGCCGTACAAATCAATACCAATGGCGGCTGTCACTTAAGCAGTAGCATGATTGAAGATGTGCTTCACAATTTTTGCCTCGACAGCATCGACATTTTATTCATCGAAAACGTGGGTAACCTTGTTTGCCCCGTGGAATTCGATTGTGGCGAAGACCACAAAATAGCCCTCTTAAGCGTCGCCGAAGGTGACGATAAACCTGAGAAATATCCCCTCCTGTTCAATCTGGCCACCATCATGCTCTTGAATAAAGTAGACCTTTTGCCCTATGTTGATTTTGACATGGACAAGGCCGAAAAATTTGCCAGTCGCCTTAACAAGTCTTTGGTAACCTACCCCGTCTCCTGCCGCACAGGCGAAGGGCTGGAAGAGTGGTACACCTGGCTGCGCGAAGCCAGAAAGGCAAAAAAAGCTTCGGCCAAACAAAAGTAGATCCATGAGCGACTCTAACCCCTTTGCCAAACTTCAGGACCTTCTCAAGGATAAAGCCCCCAGCCCTGCTACTGCCAAGGGGTCTAGTCCCTCGTCCTCACCCTCGCCTTCTTCTGCTGGCACCACGCCGTCTCATAAAAAACGCTCGGAGCACGATGAAGAAAACGCTCTTTTTCTGCATACGGTCAATAAGCTCCCCCAGTCTTCCCCAAGCGCTCAGACGCAACAAGAAGACACTGCTTTCAAGCAGGCCATGCAAGCCGCTGGCATTGTCCCCGTGGGCAAAAAAGCAAAGGGGAAAAAACACAAAAAACGCTCTTCAACAGCGACATCCACACCCCCTCCACCCCAACAAGAAAGTCTTTCCACCCCTGCCCACAAGTCAGACAGCGGGCAAGATTACGGCCCAGACAACAAGACAGGGGACGGACAGGGCAACAAACAAGGTACCCCCTTCCAAAGAACAAAAAAGCTAGGGACGACACCGGCAACAGGCCAAAAGGGCAAGGGCGCTTTTCTTGATTCGAGCCATGGAACAGCGCACACACACCCCATCTCCGATGATTTGGACGAGCAGGAATTCGCTCTTTTTGCCAAAGCCATGAACGATGTCGCTCCCGTCAGCAAACGTGGCAGAGAAATACACACACCCGCTGAAACGAAAGCCCCCCTTCACCCTTCGGGGAAAACTCCTGCCCAAATCATGCAAGAAATTATTGACGGGCGCATTGAATTCGCCATCCAGCATACAGGTGAATATATGGAAAGCTTCGTGCAAGGCGTCTCGCCCGAAGTGCTAGACAAATTGCGCGAGGGCCAGCTCAGCCCCGAAGGCCATGTTGACCTCCACGGTCTTAATGCCCTGCAAGCCTATACCGAGCTTATCCGGTTCATAAAAAATGCCTATCAGCGCAATATGCGCACCGTCACCGTCATAACCGGCAGGGGAATAAACTCGCCCGATGGTATCGCCGTCATTCGCAACCTCATCCAAGAATGGCTCACCCACGACCCTTTCAAACGCGTGGTGCTCGCCTTTTGCTCTGCCCAACCGCGTGATGGAGGAGCAGGTGCCTTGTATGTTTTATTGCGTAAATACAAAAAAAGTATGGGCAAAATTCAGTGGGAACTCCCCTATGTGGGCCCTAACGCCGATTTTTAGATTATGCTGCTCTACATTCACGTTCCCTTTTGCCGACAAAAATGCGCCTACTGCGCTTTTTATTCCCTACCTTTAGACACAGCCACCAATGCTTTTTGTCCTCAAAGCTCAACTTCCAGCCCCTCCAAGGGCCGTTGCCCAGCCCAGTCCTCGTTTTTTGCTCCATTACCGACTGCCCCCATCGCTCAAACAGAAACTAACCCCCTTCTTGAGCTTTACTGCCAAACCCTTGAGACTGAAATAGCCTGGCGCGCGAATCAGACAAACGGCCTTGTAGGTCACCCCGCACAGCCCCCTGCAAGTCACCCTGAGAGTCACCCTGTTACCAGTATTTTTTTTGGCGGTGGCACGCCAAGCTTGCTCTCGAGTCGTCAGGTAGAGCGTGTTCTTAATGCCCTTCAACGCCACTTTTCCCTCGCTTCCCAAATTGAAATCACCATGGAGGCCAACCCCGAATCTGCCTCGCGCCCTCACTGGCTCTCGGAAATACGGCAGGCCGGCGTAAACCGCCTCTCCTTGGGCGTGCAAAGTTTCCACCATGATGAATTGTTTCTCCTTGGGAGAAAGCACAGCGTGGCAGACGTTGAAAAAACCGTCAATTTAGCCCACCGAGCTTGCTTTTCGTCCATCAGCCTCGACCTTATGTGGGGCATTCCCCGCCGTCTCCAAGAAGACCCCTCAAGTCCCAGAGCCCTTTCAGGCAGGGCCGACTCTCATTCCCAGTCCAATGCCCAGCTTTCCCCCTCATCCACGCCCTGTTCCGCACAAAAAACCTCATTCTCCTTTACAGACCGCTGGCTCGCCAACCTAAAATCAGCCCTCGCCCTTTCGCCTCACCATATTTCAGCCTACGGTCTTATCATTGAAGAAGCCACACCCTTAGCTCAAACCCTAGAAAAGAATGACGCTTTTTTCCAAAGCCCTTCAGAAGAAGACGAGCTGGGCATGTATAAAGAAGGTATCGACCTCCTCCAGTGCCACGGCTTCAAGCAATACGAAATTTCCAACTACGCCCAGCAGGGACACCAGTGTCAACACAACCTCGGTTACTGGCGAGGAGTCAACTATTACGGGTTTGGCCCATCGGCTGTCTCCACCCTTAGCACCACCCGCTTCGCCAACACCTCAGATTTTTCCTCTTGGCTCAGCGGCATCACAAACGGTGCCCCCGAAGGTGAAGAAGAAACTCTTACACTCCATATCCTTCAAGAAGAAAAGGTCATGCTGTCATTGCGCATGACCGAAGGCCTCGCCACCGAAGACTGGAACGCCATTAGCCCCACTCCCTTGCGCACCCTCCCCCTTGTTCAGCAACTTCTCGCAGAAAACCTTGCGACTTTTGATAACCGCCACCTCGCCCTTACCCCCTCAGGCATGATGGTCTCAAACGCCATCATCAGCCGCCTGTTTGAAAGCATTTCCTCATAGCGCTAAAAAGGCGAAGAGCCATCCTTCTGGACAGCTCTTCGTAAAATAAACGCCAACTATCGCGCTGATACTTATTTTTTCTTGTCTACTGGTTTTTGAGAGGGCTTTTGAGGGGCCTTTTTTTCAGGTTTACCTGCATTGCCGACGTTAGCAACTTTACTCGCTTTGCCAACCTTATCTGACTGCTCACGCTTTACCGCTTTTTTAGCATTACCCGATTTTACAGAGTCTTGTTGCTCTGCGCCACTCCCTAGACCCGATTCTTGCTGTCTATTAATATAGAACTTTGGCGGTGTATTGGTATCGGTCTGGGGAATTTGCAAG
>CAZYJQ010000024.1:0-25179 GCA_964647835.1 uncultured Desulfovibrio sp.
ATGACCTTGCCACATGAGCTTGCCAAATAACATTGCCCGAAGACCTTACCAGAAGACCTTGCCCGGCGCCCTCGCCACCAAGGCACCTCGCTATCATGGTGATGCGGTCATTCATCACCCCCACAGACAACACAGCCTAGGAAAGGCGCTGTAAAAAAATCTCCATCTCATCAATATATTTATCAGGCGTTGAGGCTCCCGCCGTCAATCCCACCACCGAAAGCCCCTGCAAAGCTTGCAAATCAAGGCCCTCTACGGTTTCCACATGCTGAGCAGGAACATTGTGAAGCCGCGCCACATCTGCCAGCCTGCGGGTATTGCCGCTATTCAGCCCCCCCACCACAATCATAGCTTCCACCTGCGAAGACAGTTCGATGACGCTTTGCTGACGCTCTTTGGTGGCGTTACAAATGGTTTCCAAGACCGTGAGAGGTTTGCCGAGTTTTTCCTCCAAAAAACGAGCCGCCAGATAATAGCCCTCAAGCTCCTGGGTGGTTTGAGCCGCTAAAAAATAGGTTGTGTCAGCCTTTAAGGGATGAGCTTCCAGTTCCTCTTGGGAGGAGAAAACAAAGGCATCGGGTCCGGCGTAGCTCAGGAGCCCCTGCACCTCAGGATGGTCTTTCTCGCCGAGGAGCAAAAGTTTTTTGCCTTTGGCAACTTCTTGGGCAATGGAAAGCTGAGCTTTTTTGACCTTGGGACAGGTGGCGTCAATCACTTCGGCGCCGCTTTCGAGGACAGCGAACTCAATGGACTGTGGAATGCCGTGCGCCCGGATAACCACCTTGTCGCCTGCCTGCACTTGGGCATAGTCGTCCAGACAAACAACACCTTGCTCAGCGTAGGTCGCCATGACGAGGGGATTATGAATAATAGGGCCAAGGGTTACAAGCCGCCCCTGCGCTTCGCCGCCCTTGGCAAGGCTTTCTTGAAAAAGCAATACCTGCTCATCAAGTTTCTTAAGGGCATAGCTTACCCCAAAACAAAATCCTGCTGTTTTCGCGCGCAATACTTTCATCAACACGCCTCCTTACCTTCTCTGAAAGAGCCATAGTAGTCAGTTTTATGACAATTGACTAGGTTCAGGGCTCATTAAGGCGAATTGAGGCTCTGCCCCAAACCCCGCCAGGGGGTAATCCCCTGAACCTTAAATAATAAATATCTTTGTGAGGCAAGGGGGGGTGCTCAAGCCATAAGGCGTTTACACACCACGCCTGCCTGCCCTTGCCCACTAGCATAACCGAAATGTCATACAAGGTTCATGAAAGCGTAACCTGTGGAGTCTAAATAGGGTTGCCATACACTCACCCGTAGAATCATCCCAAGGAGGTCCCTTGCGCCATCTGATACGCTCTTATGAGTGCTTAAAAAACCTATGGAACGGCGAGAAAACGTCAAAAGGCATCGCCCTTGTCCTTATGTTTCTTTTTTTACTGGCTCTTTTTATCATTGGCCTGAACACGAAAAACTTGCTCCCGCCTCTTCTGGAAACGCGCCTGCCCAAAGACATTTTTGCCGCGGTGCGCTTCGCTTTCAGCATGCTTTTGCTGGTAGAGGTAATCAGCCTTATCTTTATTATCGCGGACTCGACCTCGTTAGCCACGGGCAAACAACTTGAAATTATGTCCTTACTCTTGCTCCGTGAAGCTTTCACGGACATTAGTCAACTGGATTATGTTATTCTTCTAAGGCGAGACTGGCTTATTATCATCCAGATTATGCTGGCTTCCCTCGCCGCCATAGCGCTTTTTGTTGTAAAACACTTCTTCCTTCAATGGCACCATGTTCAAAGCCATAAAGACATGGGAGCCTATGTTAACATAAAAAAATGCAGCTCCCTTGTTCTCCTCGCCATCTTTCTGGCACTCTTGGTTTATGATGTATATGGCATGACAGTTGTGGGCGAAAGCAGTCGTTTTTTGCGTTCTTTTTATACTATCCTTATTTTTACTGATATTTTTCTCGTTTTTATCGGACAGTACTATACACCTTCTTTTGTAGCGACCTTTAGAAACTCAGGGTTTGCCGTGAGCACCCTGCTCATGCGTATCGCCCTCGGCTCACCCCACTACATAAGCGCCTTACTCTGTGTTTTCGCTGCTTTTTATCTGCTCTTGCTCAATTGGGTGCTCTCGCGTTTTGGAGAAAGTACGGGTGAAGAATCTATAGCTCAGACCAGGGAGCATTCTTAATGCGGCTTACTGAGCCGTAAAAAAATCATGTAAGAATGCTTCAAGCTCCTCCCAGCTGGCGCAATGCACAAGGCGCAAGCGTAGCTCCCGCGCGCCGGGCAGGTGCTTTACATAGCGAGGCACCACCGTGCGCATCTTAAGCAAGGCCGGGCTATAGCCTTTTTTGCCGGGGCGACCGGGGGTGAGTTCTTTCGCCAAGGCCGCATGACGGTTGATGAGACTAAAAAGGTCTTGAGCCGCTAGATATTCATGGGCAAAGGACTCCCCTGCCCGTAAGGCGTGATAAAAACGAAAGACCGCTGGCGAAGCTATGGCTCCCCTTGCGAACATAACCGTGTCCACGCCTGTTTCCTCAAGACACCGCAGGGCATCCCTCGCCGTGAACAAATCCCCGCTGGCAATGACAGGAATGCTCAGTTTTTCCTTCAAGAGCCGAAGAGCCGACCAGTCCGCCTTACCCCCAAAAGCCTGTTTGGCATAGCGAGGGTGCAAGCTTATCCAGCCCGCCCCAAGCTGTTCAAGTTCTTGGGCCAAAGCGAGATAGACCTCTTCCCCAACAGCCCAGCCCAAGCGCAACTTAAAGCCCACCCGACCTTGTCCGGCTGCCTCAATCATTGCCCGACCGACCGCCAGCGCGTTCTCCACATCTTTGAGCATGGCAGAGCCCGCTCCGGTTTTGGTGACCTTGGGCACCGAACATCCCATATTCAGGTCAAACCAAATAAAGCCCATCTCCCGCAAAATATGCACGGCTTCCCTTAAAAATTCCGCCTCGGCCCCAAAGAGTTGAACGACCAGAGGCAGGTCATGTTCATTGCTGGAGAGAAGATCAAGGGTGTTGGAGTCGATTTTTCCGCCTCGACGCCCATACACAAGTCCCTTGGCGCTGACCATTTCAGTACAGGCGACCTTGGCGCCCTCGTCACGACACAACAGGCGAAAGGGTAAGTCTGTATATCCGGCTAAGGGGGCAAGCCACGGGGCATCGGCATGAAGAGGGAGAGTGGGTATATTCATGGTGGGAAAAGTGAAAAAGCGTCTTACTTTTTGTCTTTTGGGCCTACATCCGTTGGCAGGGCATCATCAGACAAAACTATGTTTTCAGAAAAAGAAGCGTTACGCCCCATGGATTGTTCCAACTGCCAGCGCCCCAAAGCGTTGAACAGGTTTTTTTTCCTTGTTTTATGCCCATCGCAAAAAATGCCTAAATCATCCATAAGACTTTGGCGGTGGGTTTTTCCCGCCGAAGGACAATCATTGGCCCAAATGGGTAAATCCCATTGCTTCGCCGCTTTGACGATGACAGTTTTTTCTAAGGTTAGCAGAGGTCTAATGACCATCAACTTTCCTTTAAAAAAAGGCTCTTTCATGGACATACCGGCGATTCTGCCCGCTTGAAAAGCGTTCATTAAAAAACTGCTGACCAGGTCTTCTGTGGTGTGCCCAAAGGCCAAATGCGTGAGATTATAACGCTGACAAAGGCGAAAAAGGCTGGTGCGGCGGAGCATGGCGCAATAAAAACAAGGGGAAGAACGCCGCCTGTTTTCAGAGGAATGCGCCCTCATCCCATGTTGAGTCACTTCAACATGACCTGAAATGCCTCTTTCAGCCAGCCACGGAATAAGGGGAGCGTGGCTTTTGGGGTCAAAGCCCGGGTTCACATGTAAGGCCATGATCTCAAAGGGGAAGGGAACAATGCGCTGGCGCAGAAGCAGGGTTTGCAATAACACCCAGCTATCCACTCCGCCAGACACCGCCACCCCGACACGCGCGCCGGGGTAGACCATCTCGGTGGCCTGCATAAGCTTTCCAGCCTGCCGAACGCACTGGTTCTGGTGATAACTTAAGTCTAAGCGGCTCATAATGAAGAAGCTATATATCCTTAGCCTGAACGAAACTATTCGTCATCTTCAGATTTTTTATAGCCGCAACCCTTTTCAGGGCAGGCTATACGGGTGACTCCGCGAGCCGTCTTTTTAACTAAAATGGCTGACCCGCATTTGGGGCAGGGCTCAGGAATGGGCCAATCCCAAATGGCGTAATCACAAGCGGGGTATTGGTTACAGGCATAAAAAACCTTGCCTCGTTTAGAGCTTTTTTCCACCAATTCGCCGTTTTCACAACGAGGACAATGCACTCCCGTTGAAAAAGGCGCGGCATATTTACACTTGGGGTATCCTGTGCAGGCAATAAAGCGGCTCCCTGTGCGGGCTTTTCGGATAACAAGATCGGAACTACACTCAGGGCAGGTCCCCACCTTTTCTTCCTGTATTTTCTCGCGTTCCACCAAGGCAATTTTACCCTGCTCGTCACGGGCGAAGTTGCTGGTAAAGGTGCAATCAGGATAGCCCGAACAAGCGATAAATGCCCCGGCCTTACCGAATTTAATAACCGTGGGTTTGCCGCATTCAGGGCAATCTATGCCCGAAGGCAGTCCGCCTTTAACGTTTTTCATGGCGGTGGTGGCTTTTTCAAGGGTAGGCGTAAAGGTATCCGAGAAGCTTTGGAGCAAGTCAACCCAATTCATCTCGCCCTCAGCCACTTTATCGAGGGCCTCTTCCATCTGGGCCGTAAATCCCACATCCACGATGCTGTTAAAATAATCCGTCAGTAGGTCGCTTACCACAAAGCCAAGTTCCGTTGCGGCAAAGCGTTTTTCCTGCAACGCGACATATTCCCTGTCCACCAGGGTGGCGATGATGCTGGCATAAGTCGAAGGACGGCCAATGCCTTTTTCTTCAAGCTCTTTGACCAGCGTGGCTTCACTATACCGAGCGGGAGGCTGAGTAAACTTTTGTTCCTTACTGTGCTTTTCAAGGGTTATGGGCTGGCCTTTTTCAAGGGCGGGCAATTCCACCACATCGTCACTGCGCTGAGGCGAGACAACAAAATACCCGGGGAAAAGCACCCGCTCGCCACGGGCTCTGAACTGAACAGCGTCATGCTCCACCACAACAATGGTGTCCTGCACTTTGGCCGCGGCCATTTGGGACGCCACAAAGCGTGTCCAGATAAGGCGATACAGCTGGTATTGTTCTGGCTGGACCATGCCCTTAATGTCTTCGGGGGCAATGGAAACATCAACGGGCCTGATGGCCTCGTGGGCGTCTTGAGCCCCGCCCTTGGATTTGAAAAAACGGGCTTTTTTAGGGTAATATTCCGCGCCCCAAGTGGCGATAATATAGTCCTTCGCCGCCCCTCGGGCTTCGTCCGAAATCCGCACCGAGTCGGTACGCATATAGGTAATGAGAGCGGTTGTCCCCCGCTCGCCAAGGTCAACCCCTTCGTACAGACGCTGGGCAATATTCATGGTGCGCTTGGCGGTATAGCCAAGACGCTGGTTAGCAATCTGCTGCAGGGACGAGGTGATAAAAGGAGGCACGGGCGTGCGCTCGCGCTCTTTAATCTCAACGCTCTTGACGCTAAAAGCCTTGCCCACAATGCGCTCTTCCAAGGCAAGGGCCGTTTTCTCATTGCCGATTTTCGGCTTTTTGCCGTCAACCTTATGCAAGTCCGCCACAAAAGACGGAGGCGTTTCAGCGGCGAACTTGCCTTTAAACACCCAGTATTCTTCGGGCGTAAAGGCTTGGCGTTCCTTGTCTCTTTCCACAATCAAACGCAAGGCAACGGATTGAACCCGCCCCGCGGATATGCCGCGCTTTACCTTATTCCACAGCAGGGGAGAAATTTTATAGCCCACAAGGCGGTCTAGGATACGCCTTGCCTGCTGGGCGTCGAACAAGTCTTTATTCAAAGGGCGAGGGTGTTCAAGGGCTTCTTTAACGGCTCGCTGGGTAATCTCGTTAAATTGGATACGCTGGATATTAGAGTTTTTATCTTCAATAAGATGAGCCACGTGCCAAGCGATGGCTTCGCCTTCTCGGTCGGGGTCAGGGGCAAGGTAAACATTGTCGGCTTTGGCCGCGGCCGAGCGCAGGGCGTTTACCACCCGCTCTTTACCGTCAATAATCTGGTAGTTAGGTTCAAAATTATTAGCCTCATCAACGGCCAGCGTGCTTTTAGGCAGGTCACGCACATGCCCCACGCTTGCTTCAACAATATAATTTTTCCCTAAAAACTTACTAATCGTCTTCACCTTGGCGGGAGACTCCACAATAATCAAATCCTTACCCATACTCTATTACCTATATTCTACTCTACACCTAGTTCGTTAGTGCCAAAAGCGACACCGCCATCACAGCCATGCCGAGCACCATCCCATACATGCACAGGTGATGCTCGCCGTATTGTTCAGCCGTGGGCAAAAGTTTATCCAAAGAAATAAACACCATAATCCCGGCGATTAATCCAAACAAAACTCCGAAAACAACGGGACTGAGAAAATTCATTAAAATAAGAAAGCCGACCAAAGCCCCGAAAGGCTCTGCAAGACCTGACAAAAAGGAGTGTATAAAGGCTTTTTTCTTGCTTCCCGTGGCATAATAAATGGGAACAGAAACAGCGATGCCTTCGGGAATATTATGGATAGCGATGGCAATGGCAATAATAAGGCCCGTCTCAGGGTTAGCAAGGGTGGCGGCAAAGGTTGCCAAGCCTTCGGGAAAGTTATGGATAGCAATGGCTAAAGCCGTAAATATACCCAGACGGTGAAGCTTTTTAGCCTCCACGGCCTTTTGCTCCTCAATGCCTTTTTCTAAAATGCCTTCATATATTGTCTCGTGCGGGTTTTCTTCCTCCGGCACAAGTTTGTCAATAAGGCCAATGACCAAAATCCCCCCAAAGAATGAAGCCACGGCAACGCAAGAGCCCATTCCTTGTCCCAAAGCCGGAATTAACTGCTCCAAAGCTCCGGGAAAAATCTCCACAAAGGAAACATAGATCATCACCCCTGCGGAAAACCCAAGGGAAGTTGATAAAAAGCGGGGGCTGTTTCCCTTAGTAAAAAACGCCAATAAAGAGCCAAGTCCCGTTGAAAGACCGGCGAAAAGCGTTAAGCCCAAGGCGTATAAAACAGTTGACGTTTCTATGACTGTTGATGAATCCATGAACACTCCACCCTTGTGCCTCTATCACAGCGTCTAAGGACTTGTCACCACATTTACTCGGCTTTGTCCCTTCCAAACAATAATAAAGATGCTTTCGCCCAGTTCACTTTTGTTAAAAAAACAATTGCGCCCGCATCCCAAGGAGGTTACTATTTTAACTGGTAATACAGCGCACTATGAAAAACTCAAAGCCGAGACTGCCCGCTTTTGAGTTTTCTCAACCACCACGACTCGACTCTCCAAACAACACGGAGAAGGAGAATATATGTCTATAAAAGTCGCCATAAATGGCTTTGGGCGCATTGGTCGCCTCGCCTTTCGTCAGATGTTCGGCACACCGGAATTTGATGTTGTTGCCATAAATGACCTTACAAGTCCAGAGATGTTAGCCTACTTAACAAAGTATGACTCAAGCCAGCGGCGCTATGAATTCGCCCAAGGTGTAAGCCACACGGACAACGCCATTATCGTTAACGGCACCACTATCCCTGTTTTCGCCAACCCTGACCCCGGGCAACTCCCTTGGGGAAAACTCGGCATTGACGTGGTTTTTGAATGCACGGGTTTTTTTAACTCCAAAGCCAAAGCCAGCGCCCACCTCGCCGCAGGAGCCAAAAAAGTCATTATCTCCGCCCCCGCCGGGAGCGACTTGCCCACCATCGTCTACGGGGTAAACCACGCTACTCTCAAGGCCGACGATACCATCATATCAACAGCTTCCTGCACCACCAACTGCCTCGCACCCCTTGCCAATACCCTGCATACCTTGGCCCCCATAGAAAAGGGATTCATGACCACCATCCACGCCTACACGGGTGACCAAATGCTCCAAGACGGGCCCCATCGCAAAGGGAACTTGAGACGAGCAAGGGCCGCGGCCTGCAATATTGTCCCTAACAGCACCGGAGCCGCCAAAGCTATCGGCCTTGTTATCCCTGAGCTGAACGGTCATCTCAGCGGCAGCGCTCAGCGTGTGCCTGTTTCCGCGGGCAGCCTTACTGAACTTACGGCTGTTTGCACCAAGGATGTTAGCGTCGAAGAAGTGAACGCCGCCATGAAAGACGCCCAAAGCGAATCCTTTGGCTATACCGAAGACCATCTGGTCTCTTCGGACATTATCGGCACGACCCAAGGGGGCATTTTTGACGCGACCCAAACCCGTTGCACCCCCCTCCACGACAATTTGAGCCTTGTCAAAGTCGTGGCCTGGTACGATAACGAAAATGGCTATGTGGCACAAATGCTCCGCTCGGCTAAATATTTTATCACGCTTTAATAGGCGGAGTTTGCGGATAAAGAATACTCGAGAATAGAAGAAGCCCAATCTTTGATTGGGCTTTCTTTAAATATATCCGCCAAGGGGATTATCCCCTTGGAACCCTTATTCTTTTTTCGTAAAACAAAAAAAGATAGAAGCGCGGACTATACCAGCAAAAATAAGACCTGAACAAAAAAGCATGGTAAGCGACATTCCCCTTCGGGCTCAACCAGACAAAAAAACTTGGACAATGCCAAGCCTCGTGGTTGCTCGTTTAACCAGCTCAAAACACTCTTCACTATTTTCTTTGGGAGAATAAATCTCTAGACATCAAAAGATGCCGTGGAACTTCACAACCTCCATGAAATAGTGCTAAACGCCACGACATCGCATTAAAGGCATCAATGGATACCAAGGGCTATCCCTAAGGCACCAGACGGACTTGAGGACAAAGGGACCTACCAAAGGTTCCCCACCAATTCCCTAACAAAATCGCCTTAGCCCTCACTGGCATACCTATCGATAAGTGTCCGAGTTCGTGCCGTCAGTTCGGGCAAATCCGGTTTGGCAATTTGGTCATCAGCGCCGGAATCCTCGCCACGTTTACGCACCACATCGGAAATAATGGCGGAAAAGAGGATTACCGGTAACTTGCCGAGGATGGGGTGCCCTTTCACTTGGGCGGTAAAGGTATGCCCGTCCATTTCCGGCATTTCAATGTCAGAAATAATAAGGTGCACATAATCCGTAATGGGGCGTCCCTCTTCCTCGGCCTGCTGGGCCCAGCCTTGCACCGTATCCCAGCCTTCCACGCCGCTTGTGGCTGTTGAAACCGTGTATTGCTCAGTTTCAAGACAATGTTTAATCACCGTTCGTACAGAGGGAGAGTCGTCCACCACAAGAATATGGTAGCCTTTTCCGCTCTCTCCGCCACCGCTGATAAGCTCCACCCTATTTTCAAGGCGAACGCTTTCATCCATGGTGCCAATGATATATTCCATATCCAAAAGGAAGAGAATACGGTCTTCCATACGCAATACGCCCGTTACCGAACCATGGCTAAAGGATTGTAAATATTTTCCCGGTGGTTCTATTTGTTGCCAGGTCATGCGGTGAATGCGGGTAACGCCCGTTACCACAAAGGCGGCCACAACACCTGAAAACTCGGAGACAATAACCTTATTATTGTCGTTTTGGATAACCTTCTTGCCGAGCCAAACCCCTAAATCAACCAGCGGAAGCACGCGGTTACGAAGGTTAAAGCTCCCGAGGACAGCCGCATGATGGTCGCCCGGAACCATGGTCGTTTTGGGCATACGGATGATTTCCAAGACTTTGGCAACGTTCATACCGTAGTAACTACGGTAGGTTGAACCATCTTCTAAGACTTCATCAATATAAAACTCTATTATTTCTAACGCATTTTGTTCGTTGTTGCGTTGAACGCTCGAGGTTACGCCACTCATGCATTTCTCCTGTGGGCTCAATTTTCTTTCAAAGAACTTATCGACCCAGAATCAAAAACATTTATACCCATTCTTTTTTGCTTGTAGGGAAAGGTTTCGTCCTGCGCATTGGGCCTTTTAGAGCCAAGAGTTCCATGGCTGGCCCGCGGCTGGCCCGCATGGACATACCGCTTTAAAAAATCAGCAGCTTGTAAAGTATACTCCCTTTTGCGCCAATAGACTACGGATATTTCAAAAGACATGGCCTGCTCACGGCAAGGGTCTTGCGATAAAAGGTATTGGGTAAAAACAGACAAGGCATGCGCCCTCCCCTACGCAGAATATTCCTGCGAAAACACACTGGGGCAAAATGCGACTCCCGACTGAGGCCAGTGGTCAAAAGACCCTTGAGACATAGGATGAGCGGAATGAAAAATTCCCCCAAAGCCCACCTATACCCCTTGTTTTTTGCAAATAGGCTCAAGCTCGCACTCTGAACAACGCGGGTTGCGAGAATCGCAAACATGCCGCCCGAACCAAACCAGCATATGATTCACATCTCCCCACGATTCTTGCGGAAAAAGCTTCATCATAACTTTTTCTGTTTTAATGGGATCACGGTCTTTGGTGAAGCCAAGGCGCATAATAATGCGGCTTACATGAGTGTCCACCGCCACCCCTTCATTTTTCTTAAAGGCCCCCCACAACACCACGTTGGCTGTTTTGCGTGCGACGCCTGGCAAGGTTATCAAATCCTCCATGGTGTCTGGCACCTCGCCGCCATACACATCTTCAATGCGCTGCGCCGCCGCGATGATATTTTTGGCCTTATTGCGATAAAAACCCGTGGAGCGCACGACAATTTCAACCTCTTCTTGGGTTGCCGCCGCCAAATCTCGGGGGGTGGGCCATTTACCAAAAAGCACCGGCGTTACCATATTCACACGGGCATCAGTGCATTGAGCAGCGAGAACCGTTGCCACCAGCAACTCCCAAGCATTCATGGCGATGAGGTGAGTTTCTGGTTCGGGATAGCGCTGCTCCAGCTTTTCCAACAATATCGCCGCGCGTTTTTTAGGAGAAAGGCCTGAATTTATTTTCTCTTTATCCATAGAGAGTAGCTCCAATCTATGCCTCTAAAAAGGCACAAGACTTTGACCAACCGCGCCTTTCATAACAGCCAGCATGCTGGCACAGTCACCATCAGGGGCAGTCAAAGTGTATTACATGTCGAACTGGCTCATTTTTTCAACGCCAGCTTCCAATTGTCAATATTTCGTTCTTTCGTTATAAGAATCTATAGTATATACACACTGCCCAGACAATGAGAAAAACTATGTCTATCGTCCTTGCTTACATACCCTGCCCCAGCCATGAGGTTGCTCGGGCCATCGGGCAGGCCATGGTTAAGGAAAAGCTCGCGGCCTGCGCCAATATTATGAGCCCGGTGCAATCCCTCTATATGTGGGAGGGCACTCTGCAGGAATCACAAGAAACCGTTTGCCTGCTCAAAACTCAGGAAAAACTTTTTACGCGACTCCGCCAGCGCGTCGAAGCGCTTCACCCTTACGAGGTTCCTTGCATACTTAGCCTTCCTGTAAACCAAGGCAACCCTTCGTTTCTGCAGTGGCTTATCCATGAAACGAGTGAGACAAGTGAGACCACTGAAACGGGTGAGACGGGTGAAGCGGGTGAAGCCTGAGAGACAGGCAAAATCAGTGGAGCCGGTGAAACACCTAAAACGGGTCAGGCTGGCGAAATTGGCGAAATCCAAAAATAACATCTATTACCAACTTTGATTTGAGGAGCGTACTTTGGCTATCTACCTTACTGGTTCCCTTGCTTACGACAGAATAATGAACTTCGCCGGTCTTTTTTCCAATTCCATTTTACCGGAAAGTCTGGATAACCTCAGCGTCTCCTTCTTTATCCATAACCTCACCGAGCGTTATGGCGGAGTCGGCGGAAACGTTGCCTACTCCCTCTCCTTGCTGGAAGAAAAACCCCTTATCGTGGCTTCCGCAGGCAAAGATTTTGATCAATACAGCGCCTATTTGACCCAAAAAGGCCTACCCACCGAAGGCATCTCTATCTTTGACGACCAGCTCACCGCCAGCGCTTATATTTTCACCGACGAAAAAAACAACCAAATTACGGCCTTTCACGCGGCGGCCCTCGCCTACCCCTCGACCTACACCTTTCCTCACCTGAATAAGGCCAGCGATATCGCGCACATCGGCGCGACCAACCCTCAAGACATGGAACAGCATGTCAAACTTTTCCAAAAACAGGGTGTCCCCTATATTTTTGACCCTTCTCAGCAGCTTCCGGTTCTTTCTGACGATTATCTGCGCGAGGCCATTAACGGCGCGTATCTTGTCATGGGCAATAAGTATGAAATAAGCCTCATGGCCAAGCGGCTGAACGTGAGCATTGATGATATGGTGGCGCAATGCCAGCGCGGGGTTATTATGACCCATGGGGAAAACGGTTCTACTATTTTTGAAAAAGGCGAAGACCCGACTTCCATCCAAGCTGTAAAAGTCAGCGCCGTAAAAGACCCCACAGGGGCTGGCGACTCTTACAGGTCAGGTGTCATTAAAGGTCTCCTCGCCAACAAACCCCTTTCCCAATGTTGCGCCTTAGGGGCCACCTGCGCGGCTTATTGCGTTGAACAAAACGGCTCGCAAGAGCACTCTTTTACCATGGAAGAATTTATTAGCCGTTATGAAGCCACCTTCGGCGTTGGTTCTTTTCCCCTTTAATACACTGGAACACTATGAAAAACTCTGCTAACTTTGAAGCTTTAGGCCGTCAAATCGCAACGGGCCAATACGTCAGCCGTAAAATATGCCTTGCCGCCCTTTGTTTGGGAATCCTTATCGGAGCCATGGGGATGTATATATTGATGCCCTCAAACGCTGGGCAACACCAAACCGCCCAAGGCGGCTACAAGGTGCCCCTCGACAGCGCGGTGGAACAACAAAACACCCAGCAACAAGACCAGCACAACCGTGCTATATTGGAGCTGGAAAGCCGTCTCGCTGTCACTCCTAACGATGCAAAAAGTTGGATATCTCTGGGGAATCTGTATTATGATACGGGGAACCACAGCAAATCCGTCGAGGCCTATGAAAAAGCCTTGGCCCTTGACCCCTCAAACCCTGACGTTTGGGTAGACTGCGGGGTCATGTACCGTGCCCACGGAGAATTCGCGAAGGCTCTGGAATACTTTAAAAAAGCGTTGGAAATTAACGAAAAACACGAATTTGCTCTTTTTAATTCCGGCGTTGTGCTCCATAATGATTTAAAGAACGACACCGAAGCCTATGCCGTTTGGGAAAAACTCGCCACCATCAATCCGCAATTTAAAACGCCCAACGGTCAGCTTTTAACAACCATACTCAAAGAACATTATAACGCTGGTCAATAGCTATGATACGATTTTGTTCCGTTTTTCTCGCCGTGATGTTATTCGCGGCCACCGCATGGGCTCAGCCCGTTAACACCTACGCCATCGAAGGCTCTCAAGGTATCCTGTCGCAAATGTCATGGTTACCCGACCCTCACAAGGACGTAGACTACGCCTCTGCCTCATCGCCCGAGACACAAGGCCGCTACCTTCCCTTAACCACTGGTTTCGGTCTTCAAGACACTGGGCCGGGCTGGTTACGCTTGGAACTGGCGAAAAACGACCAACAAACGTCCACAGCTCCTACTCGAGTTGATAAAAAGTCCCTCTACTTGAATTTCAATTTTTTGCCCTCTGGCAAAGCAACCCTCTATAAAACAGGCAGTTTTTCTTCTCACCCCAGCACACGCCACCAACCTCTCGCCACACGGGTCTATCCTTTTCAAGTCGAACGCCTTGCCGAGCCTAGCATTAGCAACGCCGTCTACTACATCCAACTCGAAGAAACCCCCGGCCTTTGGTTCAATCCCACATTAAGCCGCACGGACAGCAAAAGCCCTATCCTGCCCCATGACTTACTCTTACCTAGTATATTGCTGGCTTGTCTGGCCTTTAGTCTGTTGCGCCTCGCCATTGACCGCACGGCTTGGCCTGTATGGGCCGCGGCAATCTTAGTCTGCGTTATTACTGAACTTCTCCTCTCCATCCCTGTTTCCACTAAAATCCTCCATTACAGCAATCTCCCCGTCCTTATGGCTCCCGGGATAGCCGTGATGATTTACGCTCATTTGGGTCGGCTCCTTCTCCATTCACCAACGACTTTTCCCAAAGCCGACGCCTTTTTGAAGTTTTACCCCCTGGTAGGTGCCCTGGCCGCCTTGGCTCCCCTCGTCCCTCAGTTATACTGGATAACACGACTTTTCCCCCTTTGGGGCCTCCTCCTCGTCCCTCTCCTTGTGGTAGCGACCAACGCGCTTTTCCGCCAACTCAAAGGCAGTTTCGCTTATTTTGTGGCAACCTTCATGCCCGTTTTGGGCGCTGCCATAGCCCTTTATGGGATATTTACGCCCAGCATCGATATGCTGGCTGAAACAGGAACCTTTTGGGGTGTCGCCATAGGAAGCTTCGCCCTCATCTTCGCCCGCGCGGCTCACCCTTCAAAGGACGAAGAAGAGACAGAGCATAACGAAGAGAGGACACAGACCCCCTCACCATGGACTGAGCAAGGCGTCATTGGCTCGGAGTCCACCAACGAAGCCGGCCTTGACATCGCCTTTGCCCAAAATGATAAGGTAGCGCCCCTTCTTGTCTCTCCCCTCGCCATGGGGGGCGAACCCAACGATATTTTCACCTCACTCCAATACGCCGATTTGTCGGGGACCCTCTCTACCCCTGAAGCCTTTGCTGACCCTAAAGAACCAGAGGCAAAAAACCAACCAGCACCGCCTCAAGGTGAAGGAACGGCTGAAGAACCCTCTCAATCCTTCGGGCTTGAGGCTGAACAAAATACCAAGGAAGCAAACCCACAAGAAAGCGAGACTCCACAGCCAGAGCCAAGTCTCCCTCAAACCAGCGTAATCTCTGACGCTGATGCGCAAGCCCTGGTTGATGAATTGCGTCTTGACAACTCTCATGTGAGCCCCGGTGCCCCACCCCTGTCTGCTAGGTCTAACGCCCAAGAAGAGCTTGATAGCCCCAAAGGGAAAGATGACAAGAAACAAAGCGACAAGGAACAAAGAGACAAGGCCCAAAACGCAAGGATAGAAGACGCCAATGAACTAGGCGACGATATTCTTGACCTCGACACCTTGGCGGAGCCAAGCTTTTTAACTGATATTGCTCCTCACGCCACCCAAGCAAAGGGCATCCAAAAAACTCGGGCAAGCCAACGCAGAGAACAAAAAAAATCTTCAACTCTTGATTGGCCTGTCCCAGAAGAAGCACCAAGGCTTCCTAGCCAGCCCAGCACGACTGCCTCAGCGGAACTAAGCGCGCCCTTTGGGGGTTCCCCTTTAGCCACGGAAAAAGAAATACCCTCCCCAATCTTCCTTGACTCCACAGCAGAAAATCTCATTAACGAGACCGCGGATTTTGCGGCACCACCTGCTCTGGCTCCTCAAGCAGAGTTCACAGAGCTCTTTGACGCCCCCAGTCAGCCCCAAGAGACCGAGGAAAAGAAGATAAGTTCAGCCCAAAGCCAAGCCACCCCAAGCGCCCTACCATCGCTCGATAGCTTTTATACTGATTTTCAGATGGACGCGCCCCAAGGCGGAGAAGCGGATGCCCCATCCTCTACTGATATTATTCGCTTGACCGATGAATCCTTAGAAGACTCTATTCCTGAAAGCGCCACCCGAAAAGTTGACGCCATGCTCGCAAGTCTAGACGGGTTTAATACTTCCTCCAAAGGGAAGCAGAAGGCGGACAAAAGCATAGCGGACAGCACAGAGGGCGTGGATACTTTAGACAACGTGGATAGCCACAATAGCCAAGACAGCTTGGATAGCCCTAGTGCCGCTGTCGCCACTGACGCCACTGACACCCTAGATATCTTGGATGCCCTCAACAATTCAGTGAGCGAAGAGCACCAAGACCTGAACGCTTCATTGACAATGACAGAGAACGGAGCAGCACAAACCACAAGTCCAGCGATGCCCCCTGAGTCAATGGAAGAAACTCCACCAGTCACAGAGAGGGTGGACGCTGACCTTGCAGAGATTACTGAAGTTACGGAGAAAACTGTAGAGATTGACGATGCGGACGAACCAGAATCTCAAAAGGCAGAAACAACGGCTTTACCTGCCGAGTCCCTACCAGCTCAGCATTTGAGCCATCCTAGAACAATAACCGTCAATCAAGCTCCTTCGGCGGCCCTACCCAAAGACACGCAGGCCGTGAGAGAAAGAGCCTATATTGAAGCCCTGCTCTCCACCGAAGACAAACCCAGCTCATTTGATGACGAGCCTGCCCCCCTTAGCCCTCTGGTCGCTCGTTATCTGCAAAGCCACAGTGAAAAAGAACAGGAAGTCCTTGAGTCCTATGGCGGTCATTGCATTATTATTACGGAGATGACCACCAGCAACAAGCGTCTCTTGCGAAGCTATTTTAACGAAGTGGGCATTCCTTGTGTTGAAGCGAAAAACTTTGAGGACACAACCACCATCCAAGCCATCACAGGCTCCCCCCTCATTATTTACGATGCGGATTCGCCTGCCGATGCCATTATCCAATCCATAGGGCAATTAAAGCAAGCCGCTAAACCACCCAAGCATTTGGTGCTGACCAGCGTGCCCAGCCAAGGCAAACAACTTGTTGAACAAGGGGCCACCCTCGCCGTCACCAAGCCCTTTACCAAAGACAGCTTATTTACAGCCGCCCAAAGCGCCGCGCCGGATCTCTTTCCCCACAACCCATCCTTTGAGAATGAAGGGAATATTCCTTCATCTTCTGGACGGATAACAGGACTGGCAACAGGACTGGTTACGGAACGGGTAGCAAAAACGACGGGAACACCCAGTGATACAACAAGTGGGCAGTCCAGCTCGTCTGGTTCTTTTGGCTCTGCTGGTTCATCTGCTCCAAAGCAGCATAGCCCTGTAAATGGCGCGAACCTTTCTTACGCCGAAGAAGCTTACATTGAGGAACTCTTTGGCGGACACCGCCAAACAAAGGACGAACACACTAAAGCTCCCAGTGGCGCTGAAAAAATTACCGAACAACGTGTAGACGATTTGTTGGCTCAACTCAACGGCGGGGGAGCTCCCTCGCGTTCGGGCAACCAAACTGCCGAAGACCAGACCGCTTCCGCCATTTCAAAAATGTTGTCTGTTGATGTGCATAATAGCGCTCAAACACCTTACGGAACATACGTTTCTGGCCCCGCTACCCCCCCAGTCTCCCCGTCTGTAGCCCCTGCCTCTTCTGCTTCCCTGCCCCCTCATTCCGAGGCACCAAGCCAAGACCAAGAAGAAAGTCGCGCGGCCTCTCAGGCAATGGCATCCAAAACAGCTTCCCCCTCTTTTCACCCCAATGATACCAAGGACACCCAGAACACCAACGGGCCAAGCGAAAAAGAAACATCCGGCCCTAAGATAAAAGACTCACTCCTTGATTTCATTGTCGCCGATGATGAAGGCGGCGCCGTGGCGTATGAAGCCACCGCCTCTTTACAGCAAGGAAAAGGACTGACAGCGGTGGAAACCGAAGGCATGCACCCCCTCGCGGGTATTGAAGGCGAGTATATCGAACAACTCATGCTTCCCCTCATCCCCGGCCTGCTTTATGCCCTTAAAGACGGATTAACCGATGCGGAAACTGCCTTAACAGAAGGTCATGTTTTCGGCGTTCAAGAGGCCGTATCCAGCGTCGCTTCCAAGGCCGAAACCTTTGGGCTCAAAAAAATGGAAAAAATCGCCCAATGCGTCATACGCGCCACCAGCGCCAATGACCTTGAAGCCACCACCACGCTTATGGAAGATATGAGCAATGTGACCAAGCGTTATATTGAAAGCCTAGAGCAGAGCTATGAGGAATATATCCAAGGCTCACGCTCCGGGAAGGTATAATTTCGCCATTGCACAAAGGGTACCCTCAAATGACTGACAGCTCTCATACACGCGCAATCAAAGCCCACGCCATTATTCCGGCAAGGTACGCCTCAACGCGCTTTCCGGGAAAGCCCCTCGCTGAAATAGCTGGGAAACCCATGTTTTGGCACGTCTGGAACAGAGCCTCCCAAAGCGATTTTATCCAATCCGTCACTCTGGCAACGGATGATGAGCGCATTGCCGCCGTAGCCAAGGAGTACCATGTTCCCTTTGTGATGACGAAACCCCATCATCCCAGCGGAACCGACAGAGTGCATGAGGCCGCCAATCTTCTGGGACTTCAAGACGAAGACATCGTTATTAATATCCAAGGGGACGAACCAGCCCTGCACCCGCAGTGCCTCGCGCAACTCGTCAGCCTCTTTAGCGATGCAACTGTTCAGGTGGCGACCTTGGCCCGAATTCTTCCTGCCGAGCAAAGTCTTTCCTATGACGCTGTTAAAGTCGTTTGCGCCAACAATGGCGACGCTCTGTATTTTTCTCGCGCCCAAATCCCCCATGACAGGGACGGCGATTCCCCCCTCCCTTCCCTTGGGCATGTGGGAATTTATGCCTTTCGCATGGTCGCTTTACGGCGCTTTGTGAACCTGCCTCCCTCTCGTCTTGAAGAAAGAGAAAAACTCGAACAGCTCCGCTTTCTGGAAAATAATATCCCCATCCGCGTAGCCATGACTGAGCATGTTTCCCCCGGTGTCGACAGACCGGAAGATATAGCCAAAGTCCTTCCTTATTTAGCCTAGATTTTTAAAAAAACTTTTCGCGACAGCCAGCGCCTCTGACCAGAGCAGTAGATGCCCTTAATCTCAAGGGATGCCATCTATCCAAGGAATATCCAGACAGTAAATGCCCCTCTGGTGATGAAGGACAGGTTATCCCCATACCCATCAAAAATTATCTCAGAAAAACCCTCATCCACAGAACTCACCTTATCCCAACAAAAAGCCGAAACTCCGCTGAAAAGCAGGTTTCGGCTTTTTGTTATCATGAATAAATATAGGGGAAGCAAGGAGCTCAGAGGGAATCCTACCCATTGCAGGGAGCTGAGTGTGCCCCTCAATTCCCCAACTCGTCAATGCGTATAAGGCCAGCCTTACACAGGAAAAATGAGATAAGCGAAAGTGACCTAGTCCCAAAACAAGGAGACAACTCGTCTTATACGCCTCCGTTGAATCATGCTCCTCATATTTCTTGAGCGACAACAAGTCAGAAACAACATTCCTAGTGATTCCCTAAGATAATAGCCCGTGGTTGAGAGACTCAAAGGTCGTTCTACCACTAGGAGGAGCCTTCCTTAAAAATTGATTCGTCTACAAATTTGGCGTCTTAAAGGTCTACTTTTATGAGGAAACACAAAGCTTCGTGAAAAAGGAAACCATTGCCAGTGGTATGTAGCAAAGCGGGGGAATAGCCGACCAAGATATGCTCATTGCTTTATATGAGAATCGTGGTCTTGAGTCTGGGTATCTACGCTCGATGAGCGAAATCATAAGGATGCAGGAGGTAAATATGCTACTTAGGTATATGGGTGGGCGCGATGGCTATGAATAGAGCGCAATGTAAGTGCCCGCTCTATCACAGTAAACTACTCATAAGGAATGGCATGTGTTACGCCCCTAAAAGGCGAGAAATATCCTCCGCAGCCTGGAGAACTGTAGTCACAAGCTGTGGAATCCGCTCATCGGGGATATCCAATACAGGCCCTGTCAAACTAAGGGAAGCCGTGACTTTTCCGGTAACATCTCTGATTGGCGCCGCCACACACCGGATATGAGGAGAATCTTCACCATCATCAAGGGCCCAACCTCGCGAACGTATTGCTCTGTATTCTTCCCACAACTCATCTAAACTACGAAATTTACCAAGTCCTCCGGGGGTTGTCGGTAGTTGGGCAAGATACTGTTCCACCTGCTTTTGAGGCTGAAAAGCCATGAGCGCTTTACCGATGCCGGAAGCAGTAAATGATGCCCTTTTACCTTCCCAAGAGTTCACAAGCAAGGCGTTAGATGGTTGTTGTTTTGCAAGGTAAAAAGCACCCTTACTGTCAAGACTACCAAGGTGGGCCGTTAACTGCTCCTTTTCAACCAGCGCCAGCATAATGGGAATGGCCTCTTTACGTAAGTCAATACCGGCTACTGAAAGGGATCCCAACTCAAATAACCTAAAGCCCAGCGAATATTTTTTGTTGGCCTGAAGTCGGATAAATCCAAGATCTTCCAAAGTCTTAACAATACCATAAAGACTGCTACGGGGAAGCCCGGTTTGGTTGATTAATTCAACAAAGGACAACTCCTGCTGACTGAGTGAGGTTAAAATATCATTGGCCCGCACAATGGCAGGCACACAGTAGCTCTTCATGAAATCACCGTCTGGCATTATTGGTTAACTGCATTTTATAGTGTGTAAAAAGTTTTACCACTCCTCTTCCTAGATGAAAAGGAAAAAACTTTTACTCAAAGCATAACGTACTTGACAAGAATAAAAAGCTTTGTAAAAATATCCTGAACTCGAGTTCATCAGAATGAACTAGATGCAATTCATTCTTGATCTTCCCTCACCCATGGAGGTGTTATGCAAATTAAAGAAACAAGTTATGACGGTATCCCTTGCCTTCAGGTGAAGGGAGAATCGTTGCAATTTCTTATTTGTCCTGCGGCGGGTGGTAAAATTGTCGAACTTTACCACAACTCTTCAAATGAGAACTTTTTATGGAAAAATCCGAACCTTTCACTTTCTGTATTGCCTTACGGCACTGCTTACGATCCCAACTTTTTCGGCGGCATGGACGAACTTTTACCCAATGATGAAGCGGAGAACATAGGGGAGTTGGACTATCCCGACCATGGGGAACTCTGGACATCTTTACTCAACTGGTCAGCCAATGATGACGGTTTAACTCTTAAAGGGGTTTTGCCTCATACGGGATTCTCCTATTCCAAGACCATTTCCCTCGAAAACAACTTTCTTCATCAAGACTACCTCATTACCAACATCAGACATTGCCCCAATCCTTTTCTCTTCAAAATGCACGCTGCTCTCTCCCTTACCCCCGGCGATACCCTTATCTGTTCTGCCGCAATGGGTGAAATAGCCGACGAAGAATTTACTAACCGCCATGGACAACGATATTTCCAATGGCCCCTTTGGAAAGATGAACGCTTGGACACTGTCCTTGGAGCCGATAGTAAAAAATGCGAATTTTTCTATTTGAGCGAACTTTCTGAAGGGATTTTTACCCTCCAAAGCACGCACCAGAACCGTTATTTTACCTATCACTTTGACACGACAGTCTTTCCTTACGCTTGGTATTTTGCCTCTTATGGTGGGTGGGACGGTTTATACACAGGAATACTCGAGCCTGCTACGGCAATTCCTACCGCCCTCTCACAATCCATTCAAAACAACACTTGCCCCTTACTACAACCGGGAGAAAGTCTGAAAACACGCGTTTCTGTCGAATGTGGTCTTCTCTAACCTTTAAAACGAGGTTTTTCTCATGGCCAAAAAAGTTTTTATCACAGGAGCATCATCAGGTATCGGGATGCAAACCGCTCGTTTGTTCGCAGAAAAAGGCTGGCAAGTGGCTGTCAATGCACGGCGCTCTGCCACCCTTGAAAGTCTCGTGGAAGAGTTGCCCCAAAACGGTGGGCATCTCGTTTGCCCAGGTGATTACGGCTTGCCCGAAACATTTGTGAAGGCTGAACAAATTATCGGGGGTGCGTGGGGGCACCTAAACGCCGTGGTCAACGCTGCGGGCCTAGGCAGCCAGGTATCGCTCATCGACACCCCGATACAAGAATGGCGCACTGTATTCGACACCATGGTTTTTGGCGGAATATACAGCACCCGCCTTGGCGCTAAATTTATGCAACCCGGCGGTAAAATAGTTCACGTTACTTCCGTTCACTGTGAAAAGGCGGAAATGTTCGCTAGCGCTTACAGTATGGCGAAGGCTGCCCTTGCTCAGCTTGTTCGTGTTGGCGCAGTCGAGCTTGCAGAAAAAGGTATCAATATCAATGCCCTTGCACCAGGTTTTGTAAAAACGCCCATGAGCATAGTGGACGGCAAAGACGAAACCGAAGGCGACTGGTTTAAGCAAAACTATGTTTCTGGCCACCATTTACCACTTAAGCGGGCAGGAAACCCCGAAGAAATCGCCTCCGTTGCTTTTTTCCTTTGCAGTGATGGAGCAAGCTATCTTACCGGGCAAACCATCACCGTAGACGGTGGATTAACCATTACTTTTTAGGAAGAACCATGAAAATAGAACGTATTGATTTCTTTTATCTCGCCCTGCCCAAAGTTGAGAACAAGGGTGACGGCAGTCAGGATGCTCTTCTTGTCCGAGTGCAAGGAGGAGGGTTTGAAGGCTGGGGCGAATGTGAAGCTTCTCCCCTAGTATCCATAGCGGCCTTTGTAACCCCCATGTCTCACAGCGGACTTAAATCCGTGGCCTATTCCTTAGAGGGCTTTGAGCTTAACTGCGTTAACGACATTAAAAAACTGCGCTCTCAAGTTCTGGAAAACAGTTTTGACCTTCTGCAAGCACCCCATACACTGTCCGGCGTGGATATCGCTTTATGGGATTTATTAGGCAAGAAAGAGGGAGTACCCAGCTATGCCCTAGCCGGCTATAAACAGGCTTATCCAAAGGTTGCTTACGCCTCGATGTTATTTGGAGACACGCCCACCCAGACTGAAGCCAGCGTGCGTTCTGCTGTTGAAAAAGGCTTTAAGGCCGTAAAAATTGGATGGGGGCCCTTCGGGCGCAATTTGCAAGACGATGAGGCGCATATTGAGCTCGCACGCAAGGCGGCAGGGCCTGAAACACGTCTTTTGGTTGATGCCGGGACCATTTGGGCAGGACGACCTGAGGAAGCGAAAAAACGTCTGCCCTGCCTTGAGGCAGCCAACGTAGAATGGTTGGAAGAACCATTCAGCACCTATGAATTGAATGCCTATGCCCAGCTTGCGGGCCAGAGTAAAAAAATACGTATGGCGGCAGGCGAAGGCTCGCATATGCCAGAAATGGCCTTGCAGTTGATGGAATACGGAAAGGTCGGATTTATCCAAATCGATACTGGCCGCATCGGTGGTATCACCCCTGCCCTTGAAGTGGCACGACAGGCCGAAAAAATGGGGGTCCAGTATGTCAACCATACTTTCACAACTTCCCTTGCCCTTTCGGCATCTCTCCAGCCCATGGCGGGTATTAAAAATTTTGACCTATGTGAATTCCCTTTTGCGCCAAGTGAGTTGGCGCTGGGTATAAATTCACCACGCCTTTTGCCTGACGTCGATGGCAACATCTCTGTTCCCGAAGCGCCCGGTCTTGGCATAGACGTTAATATGGAAGTCCTCCACCAATATCTCATTGATGCACGCATTGAGGTTGACGGAAACGTACTTTACACCACACCCCAGGTCTAACCCCTAAAGAAGCAAGCTTGAAAAAGTTTCAAGGAGTTTTGGTATGGATATTCTCAAAGGGTTTAAGCGGACTGACTTTTCCATAATGTTTCTCATGTTCCTGCATGCGGTCTGCGCCATTTTAACAGGAACCACCCTGGCCGGGATTATCATTTCCTATGGACTATCCGACGCCCAGGCCGGAAGCATAGAAACCATTCGCAGTTTAAGCATAGCCGTTGTTCTGGTTATCACGGTTCGCCTGCTCAAGATTTTTTCGGCAAAAACGCTTTTTATCATATCCCGTTTGGGGATAGCCGTTGGTTTTGTCGTTTCCGCCATGGCAGACAACTATATGTTCTTTTTATTCGGGGTTGTTCTGGCTGGGCTTGGGGCAGGTTTCTTGGAATCTCTCATCGCCCAAACAATTACCAATATTCATAAAGGTGAACAGAACATTGATAAATATTTTAACTGCATCCACAGCTTTTTCTCCATAGCCGTTATCATCGTTCCCCTCGTTTACGGCTACGCTATGCAACAAGGGATTCATTGGCAAACTCTGTTCATGGTAAGCAGTGCTCTTCCTATCGCCGTAGCCATTGTTCTTTATCTAAGCAATTTGCCTGATGTTGAGCCCGAAGAAGGGGGTTACAAAGAGGCCATTAAAAAAGTTTTCGGTTTTCGGGCTGGCAGGCTGTTTACCTACGGTATTATCATCGCCGGAGGGCTTGAGGCCATGTTTTATCTCTGGAGCGCCACCTACATTAAAAACTATCTAAACGATAACCAGCAAATCGCCACCACGGGGTTGGCAATTTTTGGGCTGGCGATGTTTATATCTCGCCTCACAACAGGGCTGTTGCCGGGTAAAAAGTCCGCCTATCATGTCCTTATGATAACTGGCGTAACCGGAATTATATCTTCCTGCCTGCTCTTCTTCCTCACGGGCCTTGAAGCCTTTTATATCGCCCTTGCATTCGCAGGCTTAACCGTTGGTCCTTTGTGGCCTTCCATTACAGGTCTTATCTCAGACCACGCCCCTGATGCGAAAGCTGGCTATTTTATCATCATCGCCATCATGGGACAGGTTGGCTACGCCAGCGCACCCTTAATTACTGGCATAATCAGTGATGTTACTGGCAACTTAAAAAGCGGTTTTATTCTTCTGCCCCTAGCCATTGGCGTCTTAGTCTACACCGTGTACGGTTTACGTTCACTGGCCATAAAAAACGGAACCTATAACCAATAAAGCAGGTCATGATGTTTACACTTGAGGGAATCTACCCAGCAATGCTCACTCCCTTTGATGAAGATCGTAGCATTAACTACGAAGAGCTGAGCAAACTCGTCAACTTTTACTTGACCTGCGGCTTACACGGACTTTTCCCAGTAAGCTCAGTCGGCGAAGCCATCTGCATGAACTTTGAAGAGAAAAAACAATACATGAAAACAGTGGTCTCGGCGGCAAAAGGTCAGTTGCCCGTCACACCAGGCATTGCCTCTGACAACCCAGCCGAGTGTATTGAGCTTTCTGAATACGCTCACTCGCTGGGCTGTCCGGCCATTGTAGTAACTCCACCCTATTACTATAAGCCAACGGAAAAGTCCGTTGATGAATTCTTTATCCATATTCTGGAGCGTTCACCCATCCCCGTTATTCTCTACAACATTCCTCTTTTTACCCAACCTTTAAGCTATTCGACCATTGCAAAACTTACCGCCCACAAACAGGTGGTGGGCATGAAAGATTCAAGTGGAAGCATGGTGGATTTCTTGCACTTTCAAGACATTATGCACAAAAACGCGTCCCATGCCTCCCTTTTTACCGGTCGAGAAGACATGCTCCTGCCTAG
>CAZYJQ010000025.1:0-22994 GCA_964647835.1 uncultured Desulfovibrio sp.
CGCCTGCTAGGGCGCAGCTAGTAATAGAGCCTTACAGGCGCATATGAAAAACCCCTGGCTACGCCGGGGGATAATTATTTTCAAGCACTTCGTGCTTTCAACTGACTAAAGTCCTAATAAAACGAGCCCCTTGTTTTTTAAAATAAGGGGCTCAATAGAAGGAAACTGCACTTATATGAAGCTATAAGTGCGGTTTTTGCTCCTGAAGGCCTTTGCTTAAGCTTCTTTTCTCTGACAACCGCCATCGTACTCATACCATCTGGTTATATTCGCCTGCCTCCATTCATCTGACTGCATTCATCTGGCATTCATTTGGCGACATGGATTGGGCGACTTTTATCGCGATGCCTTCATCTGGTCTTTTATGTGGTGCCTTTTAGCCAGTGCCCTTTACCCAAGGGCAATCATCCGACAACTTTCATTGTATTCTACCCTCTGCCAATCATAAAAGCGTTAACTGCATTTGCTTGACCTTAATGGACGGAAGGCTTCTTACCACAGGCTCTTTATCTGGCGGGAGACGCCCTATAAGTAAGCTTGAGGTGGGGTCATGAAGGCGCATAGTTCTTTGAACGCATTGCCTTGAAGATACAGCGTAACAATAGGCACATCCATTGGCACAGGAATCATAAGCGCCAATGTCCGTACTTGGCAGACACAGACAATTATCGCGTAAGCTCTTTTCTTTTGGGGTCTCTATGGGCCCGCCCACCACGCCTTCAATAACCTCGGCATCAATACAGCCACATTGGTCTATCCCAAGGGATGAATAGTCATGAGCGTCGCAACAAATGGAGAGGCGCATGCCATACTTGTTGCAGACCTCAGTAAAATGCCTCGCCAACAACAAACGGGCGGTGGCAGGGATGCGCCCCCCTAAAGAAGCAATGGTCTCCGAGGTAAATTTTTTGTAAATCATCAAAAAACTGACAATACAGCGATGAGTATACCCCGCCAGTTGACGGGCGTAATCGCTAAAAGCCGCCTTATGCCGCTCAATATCCCAACCATTGGCAAAAACAACAGGGTCATAGCGCCACACCACACGCTCACTCCCCAATCGCATACTCAGTTGCTGAAACCCTTCAAGCAAGAGTGCTTTAGGGGGAAGCCCTGACTCAATATCCACATCATAGGGGGTGAGTGTTTGGTGAAAAAGATAGGGCACGCCAAAATCATCAAGTGTATCAAGACAATCTCCAGCCTCTCCGTCGCTGTGACGAGGGCGCATCATGGGCAAAGGGTTTTTCGTACAAAATAAAAAACAATCAGCCGTTTCCTTATGTAAAAGGATACGGCTAATCTGTTCGGCGTTCATGGGATTTTGTACATCCACAAAGCCCGCTTCAAGGCGTTGCATAAACCATCGGCTATAAAAGGCGGGAATATCCGTACGCCTGCTAATACTTATAATCAAAGGCGCGCCTATCGGTTGGAATAGTTTTTTTCAAGCCATTCACGATACGCGCCCGTCTGAACGTGCTCAACCCAGCCCTGATTATCAAGGTACCACTGTACTGTATCGCGTAATCCCTGTTCAAAGGAATGAGTCTGAGCCCAATCAAGGGAATGTTCAATGAATGAGCTGTCAATGGCATAACGCCAGTCATGGCCAAGGCGGTCGCTCACAAAGGTTATTAAGCGTTCGTAGGGACCTTTATCGCTGGGCACCAACCTATCAAGAGTCGCGCAAATACCTTTTACCACCTCAAGGTTGGTTCGCTCGGCTCTGCCGCCAATGGCGTAGGTTAAGCCCGCTTCGCCTTGTTCAATAACACGCATTATGGCAAGGCAGTGGTCTTCCACATGCAACCAGTCACGAATATTTTCACCTGTGCCATAAATAGGAATAGGATTGCCAGCCAGCGCGTTAATGATGGTCAGTGGAATGAGCTTTTCGGGGAACTGGCGGGGACCATAGTTATTGGAGCAGTTGGTAATGAGCACGGGCATGGAATATGTTTCAAAATAAGACCGTGCAAAGTGGTCTGCCGCCGCCTTACTGGCCGAATAGGGACTATTAGGAGCAAAGGGAGTCTTTTCTGTAAAGGGGGGATCATTGGGCGCTAGCGTTCCATAAACTTCATCAGTTGAGACATGTAAAAAACGAAAAGTATCTTTTTTGGGGTCTCCAAGTCCTTGCCAATAAGCCAGGCTTGTTTGCAAAAGCGAAACTGTTCCCAAAACGTTCGTTTTTACAAAAATCTCCGGGTCATGAATAGATCTGTCTACATGCGACTCTGCGGCAAAGTTTACAATGGCGTCCGGCTGGTACTCGCTAAGCAAACGAGCGGTAAGTTCAGAATTGCCTATATCACCCTGTACAAAGACATGGTCGGAATCACCTTCAAGGGGTGTTAGGTTGGCAAGGTTGCCGGAATAGGTCAACTTGTCCAGATTAATAACCTTAATCCCCGCCCTGCGCGCTAAGAGCGCGTAACACGAGCCTATAAACCCTGCTCCACCTGTCACTAAATGACACCGCATATATTCACTCCAAAACCAGTTATATTTTCTTGTGTTCAAACTTTCATGACTCATGGGAATTATGGAAATCATGAAAAACCATCATGCCGATTTTATAAGTTTACCTTCTCAATAGGTAAAAGTAAACGACAAGAACTACGCACTCTGCTCCTTTTCATAACCTTTCCCTGATTCACTAAAAAGACCTCGGGCACTAATATAACAGCAAGTTGATACCACAAGGCACCCCTATTTATATGCTTTAAAACTTGAGCGAGTTAAAGCACCACTTGAGGGTTTGGGGTTGGTTTTTATTAAAACGTTATTGCCTCTAGCCAAAATTAGTGTATAATCATAGGACTTTATTTAATTTCTATAAATATAATAACCTTTTGACCACGTCAGCTATCATGGGTAGCTTTTATGAATATTACACTCAACGACCTTCTTTTTAGCCTATCAAAAGCTTTGGACTTTGTAGAACAAGACCTTTTAGGAATAACCACAAACCATAGCAAGCGCGTTGCCAATATGAGCATGATCCTAGGCAAGGCTATGGGATCTGAGGAAGACGAAGTTTTCGACATCGCCTCTTACTCCATTCTCCACGACAATGCGCTGACGACCTACATGCTTACACTGGAAGAAAAAAACTACAATGCCCTTGAAAACATAAAAATTCACTGCAAGCTAGGGGAGAAAAATGTCGCTTCTTTTCCCTTTCAAGGTTCCCCGAGAGGTACTATCTTATACCACCACGAAAACTGGGATGGCTCTGGGTTTTATAAGCTCAAAAAAGACACAATTCCCCTTCATGCCGCAATAATCCGCATAGCCGACAATCTTGATTTAAACTTTGCCTTAGGCACACCGCAAAGTGGTCTTATGGACAAAGTTTTACACCATATTCACACCCATAAAGGAAGCCTCTACTCTCCCCTTGTCGTAGAAGCTTTTGCAGATGTGATTACTAAAGAGCACCTTCAGGGGATGACAGACGACCAGATTGATATAAGCTTGGCGCAAACCCTGCCAACCATCGGCCATCATCTTTCTCCTGAAGAATTTTTACAAGTCTGTCAGGTATTCGCCAAAATCATTGACGCTAAATCAAACTTTACGCTCAACCATTCCCAGGGCACCGCTCAAACTGTCGCCTTGATGGGGAAAAGTTATGGGCTTGACGAGCGCCATTGTTTTAAACTTGAAATAGCCGGCCTCTTACATGATATTGGCAAACTGGCTATCCCCGTTGGTATTCTGGAAAAGCCCGGGCCTCTTACCCAAGAAGAACAGGCCCTTATCCTTGATCATCCGGCAATTACCTTGGAAGTTTTGCAAGGCATTGAAGGGCTTGAGGAAATAGCCCAATGGGCAGGCAACCACCACGAGCGCCTCGATGGTTCAGGATATGGCAACTCCTTGCAACGCGAAGAGCTTTGCTTTGAATCTCGCCTCATTGCCTGCTGTGACGTCTATCAGGCACTTACGGAAGAACGACCCTATCGCGCCGCCTTTAACCATGCGACTGCCATTGAGATTATGCGAGATATGGTAACCCAAAAACTTATTGATGGGGACATTGTCGAAGCCTTAAACAAGAATCTTAAAAAAAATTTACCATAACCCCATAATGCAGCGACCAGAGCATAGCAGAAAAACAAGGACATAGAACCACAAGTCGTCCCCTCTTTGTTTTTCTGCAAGAAGTTCCAATAGGCTAAAATCACTATCATTTTCTCCCGCTTTAGGTGTCCGCAATTCTATTTGGTTCAAAAACAAGTGTGTCTCCTGCCTAAATGGTCTCTCTGCATAGACCACAGTCCTCAACCTTTATCACTGGCCAAGCACTCAACAAGACTCCCACATTGCCCCTCTATCCCCTTTGGCTGAATCAGGCCCTCAATCAAACCTCCTAGGGGTTTTAGCGATATCCATATGACCCCCATACCGAAAAGTAAGCACGACAAGCTCTTTTTTACGCACACGAACCGCATGGCATTTTATAGTATAATGAGGTATATTCCTGTTCGCTTGGCCCATAAGGTGTCCCAGCTACATATCACAGAGAATAATCTACAACTGGCCATAGTTATCCCCAAGCTCGGCTCGAGGGCTATCCCGAAGGTTGGCCCATGCCAATAACCTTAGAGCTGAACCGATTGTTCAAACTATGACTGGCAAAGGCGGCACCAGACTGACGCATACAATTTACCGATTGTGCCACCGCAATTCACACTTAACCTTAGCCCCATACCCCATGCCCAAAACCAATACTATTAGTTTCACATTTCCCCAAAACGCCAAACTCGCCCTTCCCAAAGCCCGTTGGCGGTCCTGTCGCACCATACAAAGAAAACTCGGCCGTGACTGGGTTTACTCTGTGCCTGAGTTCTCCGATATTGCGGATAAGCTCCTTCATACACCTGAACTTGCGACTGACTCGGGTACTATCATTTGGAAAACCGACCGGAACACGGTTTGGCATACACAAATCAATGGACAAAACGGCTCCTTTGACATGGTCTATAAGAGTAGACCCGGGCGTTACCGCATCAATCGGTGTATTTCAGCCTCCGCCATGGTGCGCGATGCCATAAACCTGCTCGCCATCAATTACCTTGGCTTTCCTACGACAGAACTGCTCGCTGTTGGAGAAAACAGAACATTATCGCACTGGCGCTATGCTTTTATTGTCACCCGTTTTGCCGATGGGTTTCATCAGGTATCAGAGATTCTTCCAGGAGCTCCTTACGGCGACCACCCTTGGATTCAGGGGGCGGTCATTAAAGAAAGTCTGAAAGCCCTTGCCAAGCTCCACCGTCACGCGATTTATCATAAGGCCTTTAAGCCCTATAATATCATGTGGAAAGAAGCAGGCGACAAAAACCTAGAGCTATGTCTGTTTGACTTTGAAACATCCCGTGCCATTCTATTTGAATCCTTTGAAAGCTACATGGTCAGAGACCTTTTTGACTTTTTTCGCTCATTTATGTTGTCAGAGGAACAGTTACTGAACTGGGTTACTTTCTACCTGTCCGAGAATACCTCCTGTCTGGCCTCTCCGCAGGTTGTTTTAGAAAAGGTTATGCGACTTTTTGAAGAAAAGTGTGGCAAAGCTCAAGCCCCCTCCTCGTAATATTTTTTCTTCTGTTCATTTACTGGCTTCGACGTCTTTGCCATCTCCCCATACCAAGCGCCTCAAAACGTTATCATTTTCAAAAATTCATTGTAAATCTTCCCCAACAAATAAAGGGTTCATCCAACGGATGAACCCTTTATTTGTTGGGGAAGATTATCGTAATATTATTTATTTATCTTCAGCAGCGGCCTCAGCCTCGGCGATAACTCTATCCATAACGGGTTGCGGGGCTTCTTCGTAATGGTCAAATTCCATGGTAAAACTTCCCTGACCGCTGGTCATAGAACGTAAATCTGGCGCATAGCGTAAAATTTCGCTCATGGGAACAAAGGCCCGAATTTCGGTTACCCCGTCTTCAGAGTCAGAACCAGCCACCCGTCCACGACGACTGGATAAATCACCAATGACATCTCCCATGTTTTCATCGGGAATAAAAATGCTCATGGCAACGATAGGCTCAAGCAAGACAGGTTTTAATTCTTCAAGGGCCTTTTTAAAAGCAATGGAACCAGCAATCTTAAAGGCCATTTCAGAGGAGTCTACGTTGTGATAGCTTCCGTCAAAAAGGCGGGCTTTAAAGTCAACAACGGGGTAGCCTGCGATGCTTCCTCGCACGGCGGACTCTTGAATTCCCTTATCGACCGCGGGAATATACTGGCGTGGAATGGCACCGCCAACAATGGCGTCTTCAAACTCATACCCGCCCCCACGCTCTAGATGGGAGAACTCAACAAAACAATCCCCAAACTGTCCCCTACCGCCACTTTGCTTCTTATGGCGCCCTTGCACACTTGCCGTGCCTCTAAAGGTTTCACGGTAAGGTACTTGAGGGGTTTTCAGAACAATTTCAATCTTGGAGCGGCGCTTGGCGCGTTCAACCGCTGTTTCAATGTGCAATTGCCCCATACCAGACAAGAGAATATCGCCAGTTTCTTCGTTTCTGGCTAGCTTCAAGGTAATGTCTTCATCAAGAAGCTTTTGTACAGCAGCATAAACTTTGTCTTCGTCACCCTTTTGTTCAGGGGCGAGAGCATAAGAAATCAGCTGGCCCGGCAAGGTGGGAAGAGCGAAGGTAAAGGCGTGTTTAGGGTCGCTCAAGGTATCGCCCGTATGGGTATCTTTCAACTTGGCAAGACCAATAATAGCCCCGGGACCAAAAGCATCTTTCGTTTGAGTTTGGGTTTTACCCGCAATAAGCATGGGAGTTCCCAAACGTTCAGAATCGCCCGTGGTCATATTAGTGAGGGTTGCGTCGCCGCTAACAGTCCCGGAAAGCACCCGAACCACGTTAATCTGTCCGGCAAAGGCATCGGCGAGGGTTTTGATGACAACCAAAGTCAAGGGCCCGTCGGCTTTAGGTTCTATGAGCTCATCGTTTTTGCCAAGGAAAGGAGCATGAACCAAACCGCAGGGCAGGTATTTTTCAATGGCTTCTAAAACCTGTTTGCCACCGCGCTCTTCAAGGCCTGAAACAGCCACAACAGGAAGAAGCGAACCGTTATGAACACCTTGGCTCAACCCACGAAGGAGTTCTTCTTCAGTTAACGAACCTTCTTCCAAATAGCGTTCCATTAACTCATCGTCAGACTCGGCGATATTTTCAATGGTATATTCACGGGTAAGCTGAATATCATCAGCCATATCAGCAGGAACTTCACCCGCACTGCCGTCGAAATAAATGGCCTTGCCAGACAAAACGTCCACCAGACCTTTAAAATCATCTTGTTCACCAATGGGGGCGAACAAGAGAACGGGTTTTGCGCCGGGCAGGGTTTGTAAGCCTGCGAAGGCGGCTTCAAAATTTGAACGATCTCGGTCTAGCTTGGTTACGACGCAAACGGCAGGCAAACCCGCTTCGCGAACCGAGGCCCAATGACGCTTGGTCAAAGGACGAACGCCGTCAACGGCGTCAATAACAAAGAGCACAGCGTCCATGCCGGACAGTAAAATGGGACTGTCGCCCAAAAAGTTTCCATCGCCGGGAAGGTCAACGAGAAAGTGACGGTGGGAATTATGTTCAAAGGTCGCAAATCCCGGTTGGATACTACCGCGACGCTTGATTTCTTCGGGCTCATAGTCGAGGGCGGTCGTTCCTTCCTCTATTTTTCCCAAACGGGTAATGGCGCCAGCCTCTAAGAGAAGGAGTTCAGCCAGTGTAGTTTTACCGCACCCTCCGGTACCAATGAGCGCATAGGTTCTTTGAGATTCAAATTGGGACATACTGACTCCCTTGTATTAAGGTAACAGTGTCAAAGAGATGTGGCCGCAAAAAAACGGTCTCACGAACAGACGTTGCATTTCCAACAGGAAATACGCCTGTAGCCGAGGCAAAAAGCTAGACAACAACGCCTCAAACAGGGGTTTCTACTTGCCTAACCCTACAAAACTATAAACCACTTTATCAACACTTGTCCATAAGAGTTTACAAGCATTTGTGAAAAGATGCGCTACCTTATGGCAATTTACCTTCCAACAATTTCACAAGAATTATCTCCTTTGAAATCCCAATATCCCGTTTAAAGGCTTTTTTCTCATGCCCCCATCATCCTTAGACATGCTCAAAGAGATGCCAAAGCACAGCTTAACTATAAGGATAATTGTACAAGGGCATTTAGATTTTGCTAGAAACTCTGCATAATATTCTGAATAACTTTCTGAAAAAAGAGACTTTTTATCCTAATCAGGTTGACAAGCTATATTTACTCTGTATAGACTTTTCATTAGAGGTACTCCGTTTACTTGGCTCACACTGTTTAGCAATTATCCTCTCGCGCAATGACTCATTAACTGCGTCTTTCACAGGCGCAGTTTTTAAGATATTTTCTTTAAATCTTAGCCGCCCAGGAGTTTCTATGAGCCACGACCGTTTCAGCAGCCTCCTTTCGGAGCAACGCCGTTACCTACCTCCGCGTCATGGTAAAGATGTCGCGCGTATCCGCAGCACTAGAGAGTATGAAGAACTCTGCGAAGTGGCACGGGAAAACAACGATGAGTTTTGGGGCGACCGTGCTCGCTCACTCCTGCACTGGTACAAGCCCTTCCACACCGTAAACAACACTGACTTCACCGTTCCGCGGGTTTCGTGGTATGAAGGCGGACGGCTGAACGCCGCCTATAACTGTGTTGACCGCCATATTATTACCGATCGGCGTAATAAAGCTGCCCTTATCTGGCAAGGCGAACGAGAAATGGAAGTTCGCTGCTACACCTACCAGATGCTCTATACCGACGTTTGTCGCGTGGCCTCTGCTCTCACCGCCCTTCACGTTCGTAAAGGCGACAGGGTTGCCCTCTACCTTCCCATGATTCCTGAGCTTGTGGTCGCCATGTTGGCTTGCGCCCGCATTGGCGCCATCCACACCAATATTTTCACGGGTTATGCCGAAGGTGGCGTTTTAAACAGAATTCGTGACTCCGGCGCCAAAATCGTCATTACTGCCGACGCCGTTATGCGCGGGGGACAGCCCAAACCCCTTAAGAGCAAGCTCGACGAATCGTTAACGCAATGCCCTAACGTTGAACGCGTTGTTGTTGTCAACCGCGCTCACACCCCCACCACCATGCTTGAAGGTCGTGATATTTGGTGGGGAGACTTGCTCAACGACTTTACCCTTGACGCGGACTTTCCTTGTGTTTCCATGGAAGCCAACGATCCGCTCTTCTTGCTCCACACCAGCGGTAGCTCGGGGCGCCCCACGGGGGTTGTCCACTCTACCGGGGGGTACCTCACCTACGCCGCCCACACAACCCAATGGGTCTTCGACATGAAAGACACCGATGTGTACTGGTGTACAGCTGACTGTGGCTGGATTACAGGACACACCTATCTGGTCTATGGCCCCTTAAGTCTTGGGGCGACCACGATTATGTTTGAAGGCACCCCAACGTGGCCTCAGCCCGACCGTTTTTGGCGCATTGTTGAAAAATTCAGAGTCAATATTTTATACACGGCTCCAACGGTTATTCGTTCCCTCATGCGGATGGGAACAGAATGGACAGAGCGCTATGACCTCTCAAGCCTGCGCATCTTGGGTTCCGTTGGCGAACCTTTGAACCCAGAAGCCTGGATGTGGTACCACACCCATATCGGAAAAGAACAACTCCCCATTGTTGATACCTGGTGGCAAACGGAATCAGGCGGCGTTTTGCTCTCTCCATTACCCTACGCCACAGCCTTAACACCGGGCTCTGTCACCAAACCCCTGCCCGGCATTGAAGCGGCCATTATGACCGACGCAGGTGGCGAAGAAGACGCTGGACGTGACGGAGGACACCTTGTTATCTCGGCACCGTGGCCTGGACTTATGCAAGGTGTTTTCAAAAACCCTGAAAAATTTGAAAGCTATTTTAACCGTTTCCCTGGTAAATATCTCTCTGGTGACGGCGCGCGCATTGATGAAAACGGCAACATCTGGATACTCGGTCGTATGGACGATGCCATTAACGTTTCAGGTCACCGCCTCTCTACGGCAGAAATTGAGTCTGTGCTTGTGGCTCATCCCGCCGTCGGCGAAGCTGGCGTCGTTCCTATGCCCCACGAGGTAAAGGGCGAAGCCATTTACGCCTACGTGGCGCTCAAGCACGATATTGAATGGTCTGAAGAAGTCCGCAAACAATTGCGCCTGCACGTCCGCTCTGAAATTGGAGCTCTCGCTACCCCTGAACATATTCAGTTTGTGTCGGAGCTTCCTAAGACTTTGTCTGGCAAAACCGTCCGCCGTATTTTACGAAAAATAGCTTCGGGCAGTGACAAAGAGGACCTCGGCGACACCACTACCCTTGCCGCCCCGGCTGTTTTGGACGAATTGATTGTCAACCACCAGCGAGTTATGGCAGGTAGCTTGGAAAAATCCCAAAGCGAATAGTTATCTCTTTCAAATCTCTGTAAAACCCATACAAAAGGGCCTCCTTCCACAGGGGGCCCTTTTTTCTGCTTTGAACACTTCGTTTTCTCTTCTGGCTCTTCGGATCTTTCAGCCATTGCCCCTTGCCCTTAGACAGCTCTCAAGCTCTTTTGCCTTAGTTATCCTCTCCTTTGGCGTTATCTTATACTCAGTGATTAGTTCAAGAGCCCTACGGCTCTCATATCAACCATATGCCCTTCACACATCAAGTTCTATCGACGCCTTCCTTTGACTCCCCCAAGTGTATTCTTTCTTCTTTGTCCTTCCAGTAAGGTGTATTGAAGCCTTATAATCTCATGGCCTCTTATGAGCCTCTCCCCCAATTCCCCTTAATCACCTGCTCTACCATCTCACTCCCTCTTCCTGCCCTGCGCAGCATACCTCCCATTCATGATACTGACTCATCATAAGCCTTCTTATTATCTTTTACTCTGCGCGATGGGCGGTATAGCACACGCAAAAATAGCGTCTGTATTTACTTTGCAATATACAGGCGTCATGAAAGTATGCCTCCCTACGAATAAGAATGTTAACCCCTCAATACCTGCCTGCCACCCTCGGAACAGACCGTTACAAAAAAGCGCAAGAGCGCCTGCACCATAACGGCGCAGACGCTCTTAACTTTCACGTTACAAAGAACGTTGTTTCTATGGCTTTACAGCTACTTGATTCTCTTTCTTTTTTCTTCTTCTGCCAAGAAGTCGTTTGTCATTTTAAAGACAACGGGGGCAAGGAAGATAAGAGCAATAAGGTTAGGAATAGCCATTAAACCGTTAAACAGGTCAGCGAAAGCCCAAGCAAACTCAAGCTCAGTCAAAGCGCCAACAGGAATAATAATGCAGAAGGCCATGCGATAAGGAACGGACCATTTATCACCTAGCAAGAAACGGACGCATCTGTCGCCGTAAACGCTCCAGGCCATAAGAGTCGTAAAGGCAAAGAAGAACAAGGCTCCCGCTACAAAGGTCTCTCCAAAATGAGGGAACAGAGCCGCGAAAGATCGAGCTGTCAAGGTTCCTTGTAATGCGCCGGAGCTCATCCCTTCAGGGGAAACAGCCCACTCGCCGCTAATCAAGATAATCATGGCAGTAACGGTACAAACAAGCAGAGTATCAAGAAGAGGGTCAATCATGCCCAGGTAACCCTGCTTAACGGGGTTGGTTTCAGTGGTAGTCGCGTGAGCGATAGGCGAGCTACCCATACCGGCTTCGTTAGAGAACATACCGCGCGCCATACCAAGCTGAATGGTTTTACGCAGGACAGTACCAACACCACCACCGGCAACGCTTTCAAGAGAAAAAGCATTCGAAAAGATCAGACCGAAAATCTTTGGAACAAGGTCCCAATGGGTAATCATGGCGTAAATACCCAAGAAAATATACGCAAGGGCCATGAAAGGAACCACGAGACCGGCCACTCGACCAATACGCTTTACGCCACCAACGATAACGGCGGAAGCGGCAAAGAAAAGAACAACAGCGATGAACCAAGTTCCGGGGATGGTCGTTGAGCCAAGGGAAATCGTTTCAAGGTTAAAGGCTGCCACAACGTTGGTGGCGATGGCGTTAGCCTGGGTCATGTTTCCAATACCAAAACTGGCGATGGCACCAGCAACGGCAAAGAAAATAGCCAAAGGCATCCATTTTTGCCCAAGGCCATTCTTAATGTAGTACATGGGTCCACCAACGTAACTGCCGTCAGGGGTAACCTCTCTGTACCTAACAGCAAGGAGCGCTTCGCAATACTTTACGCCCATGCCAAGAAAACCAGTAACCCACATCCAAAAAACAGCACCGGGACCACCGATAAAAATAGCTGTGGCAACACCAACGATGTTACCAGTTCCAATGGTGCCCGCAAGGCCCGTCATAAGCGCTTCAAAGGGTGAAATTTCCCCTTCTTCGCCCTTATGGGTGATACTTTGGTACATTTGTTTTAACGCGGCGCCAAGCTGGCGTATCTGAAGACAACGCATACCAAAAAGAATGAAAATCCCCGTACCTAATAGAAGCGGCATGAGGATGAAAGGGCCCCAAACCACCGCACTAATTTGTTCAACAATAGAAATTATCTGCTGCATTGTACTTTCCTCATAAATAACGGGTGAATGAACAAAAAAGCCTAAAACAAGTAAAAGTACTCACTCCTTCTCAATATATATAAGAAAATAAGTTTTGCCGCACACAATGTGAAAGCAAAACAAAGAAGCAAATAAAAGCTTGTCTTAAAAAGACACCAGATTGTTACAAAGAAAAAATAACTAGAAGATAAACGACATTAACAAGTGGCTAAAGAACCATATTCAACATACTTGCAGAAGAGAAACACAAGGAAAAAGTCAAATTTGTTAATCGTAAAAAAGAAGATAAAATCGTTGAAATGAACATTGCAAGTGCTACCTCAACTATATACAACATAGGCCACCCACGCATATAAAGCAAGGGCTTTGCACAATATTTCTCATAGTCCTTGCATGCCTAAGCAGTGAAAATATAAAAAAAAGATAATGAGTAAATATATTGGAGCCAGAGAAAAACCGAAGCAAAACACAAAAATGGAGCAATACAATCCGTAAAGCATTGGGGCAGAATAACACCCATGATTGTACATGTTTTCACAATATCTATTCTACATCAAATTAATGGCGTCAGAACAAGGAGAGTGCCCTCACCTTACCGAGGAAAGTTGAGCAATTCATAAGGAATAACGGCTGCGATGTGAAATGTATTTCTGAATAGAGGATAGAATAGACCACTGGTTAAAAAGAAAGCGTAGTATAAAGAACACTATTAAGAAAAAGAACCATGGGATACAATATTCATCTAACTCATCTCCCCCTCCCTCTCCTCAAAAGAACTGTGGTGTTGCGCCAAGGCGAACAAGCTCCCCTTACTTAAAGCAACTAAATCCCTGTAAAGAGTGCTAAAATCACCCACACCCGCCCTTACTTTTATTGGTAAGCCAGTTTCATACAGGGTAGCGGAAAAATGATGCGTTCACCATCAGATGATTTTTTGCTCTACGCCATTACCCTGCGGATAGTCTTTCCTAAAGCATCCAAAACTTCTCTATCCAGATGGCCCTATATCCTTGATGATTTATTTGCTTTAAAAACATATGGGGAGACGGCATTACGGGCATTATCAATACGACTCCTTGCCAAAAGCATCCCCCTATCTCTCACAAGTCTGTTGTTAACGCATTTGCCAATAGCCTCTTACTCCAGACACCAATACAGCAGCAAACGTCGCACTCCTAGTGCTTTCAGTAAAATTTCTAAGGGCCACTCGACAAACAATAAGCCCCCTCATTCTTGTGTGAACGAGGGGGCTTACCGTGATGAATTATTTAAGCAAGAATAGCTTAAATATCAAAGGCACGTACCTTATTTACTGCTTTGCAACCTTTTTTCTTTTTCTTGCTCAGCCAAGAATTCTTTTGTCAATTTAAAGACAACGGGGCTAAGGAACAACAGAGCAATAAGGTTAGGAATGGCCATCAAACCGTTGGCAAGGTCAGCAAAAGCCCAAGCAAAGTCGAGTTCGGATACCGCGCCAATGGGAACGGCAAGGCAGAAAACCATGCGGTAGGGCATTGACCATTTATCGCCAAACAAGAAACGGATACAACGGTCGCCGTAAACGCTCCAGGCCATAAAGGTTGTAAAAGCAAAGAACATAAGCGCAAAAGCAACCACGTGCTGTCCAAAGAGAGGGAAGAGATAATGGAAAGATCTTGCGGTCAACGTTCCTGCTGAAAGGTTAGCACCATCTCCCTGCCACTCACCGCTAATAAGAATAATCAAAGCCGTAACGGTACAAACGACCAAGGTATCAAGGAACGGGTCAATCATGCCGAGCAAGCCCTGCTTAACGGGGTTTGTTTCGGTTGTGGCGGCGTGGGCGATAGGCGAGCTACCAAGACCAGCTTCGTTAGAAAACATACCGCGCGCCATACCCATTTGAATGGTTCTTTTAATAGCAGCACCAGTCAAACCACCAGCCGCGCTACCAATACCAAAAGCAGAGGTGAAAATAAGGGCAAAAAGTCCGGGGACTTTATCAAAGTTGATAACAAGGGCGTAAATACCCAAAAGAATGTAAATAAGAGCCATAACAGGCACAACAAGTCCTGCGACGCGGCCAATACGCTTTACACCGCCAACAATAACGATGGAAGCGAAAACAAAAAGAAGGATAGCGATAATCCAAGCGCCGGGAATGCGGGCTTCGCCGTATTCAATGAGTTCGATATTAAAGGCTGAAACTAAGTTAGTAGCGATGGCGTTGGCTTGGGTTAAGTTACCAATACCAAAGCTCGCGATGGCGCCCGCGATGGCGAAAAAGATAGCAAGGGGCAACCATTTTCTGCCAAGACCGTTTTTGATGTAGTACATGGGTCCGCCAACATAACTGCCGTCAGGAGAAACTTCTCTATACTTAACGGCGAGTGTGGCTTCACAATATTTAATGCCCATGCCTAGGAAACCAGTAATCCACATCCAGAAAATTGCACCGGGCCCACCAATGGCAATGGCTGTAGCAACACCAACGATGTTACCGGTCCCGATTGTACCCGCAAGGCCTGTCATCAAAGCTTCAAAGGGAGAAATTTCACCCTCTTCACCTTTATGGGTGATGCTTTTATACATGTTTTTAAAGGCGGGGCCTAATTGTCTAAGCTGTAAACAACGCATACCAAACAGCAAATAAATGCCAGTACCAAGCAGTAGGGGCATCAACACGAAGGGACCCCATACAATCCCACTAAGATCGTTAATAAAAGCAGTTAATTGCTGCATTGTTGTTAATTCCTGCATCATATTCTCCTCGTTTGCAAGTGTAAAAACAAAAAACAAATGGGCTGTGCGTCCTTAAAAGAATACCCTCCTTGTTAACTAGGCATATACATATAAGTTGTTCCAGCGGAATTGACCGACTGGACTATATTCAAGGCTTGCAAAGCGATTAATACACGAGGTGAAACAGGGTAGCGGGATACTCTCCCACATTATATTTGAAAAAGGATACATTCTTGATTATGCCCTCGTAGGGCTAGCAACCGAATATACCTCTATTGAAAACATGCTTTGATACAAGAAACAACGTGAAGAAAAGAACAATCAAAACAACAACAAAATCTCATAGCATGTTGGAAAAACTTATTTTTTTGAAAGTAATACAGTTTTATAGCTAAAGCAAGAACCAAATAAACCAGACTATTTTACTCTGATATTCTCTTTTCTGAAGAAGACTCATTTCTAACCCTTCGTCCTACTTTAGGTATTCCTAGTACATAGAATATGCGCACCTTTGTCAACCGTTTTCGGAAGCTAAGCTCCATGTTTTTATGGTAATTTTTTTTAAGCATCAGCCACTGGCCTAGGGCGAGTTGTCTTTTATCGATAAAAATTATTATTAATTATCTCTATCCTTCATTAAGGCTTAAATTATCGAAAACAGGTAAACGCCCTCCTTCTTCTGCAAAAGAGGTCTTTAAAAATGAAGATAAAGCCGAAATGTATAATCCCGCTTCCTTGTTTTACGGTAGCCCCGCCAGTTCTCAAAGAGTCAGATTCCCTACTTTCATGCGCTTTTAAATAAATTCATATGCCTTCAGAGCTTCTCCCCATCTGAATTTCGGGCTTCAGCAAACCCCGCTTCGCCAGGAAAGAACTGCGCTGACATTGGTAGCTGTGAACGCGATGTGTTTTTTTGATAGCGCATGGGAAGCCAACAGAAGCAATGAAGAGCAAGAGGGAGCAATCTGGCTGATGAGTAGAAGAGATGGAACCAACTAAATATATCTCGCGGCAACAAGGGTTGGGTAAGTTGTCGCTATCCCGCAATGGCACAACACGAACACAGCAAGCTCGGTGAAAGACATTTTTTTCTCTTGTAAAAAACGGTAATGGAATGGCGACACAGTTTGTAGGCGGAGAGACAAGAAAAGAGAATGGCGGAGAACGGGAGGAGGAAAGGATACCAAGGGGCCAAAGCATCAAACAATGGCCCCGAAATGAAACAGCGTTTACATATTGTCTAACACTTCTTGTGTTGTAACAACGTGTCCATAGGCCTTGGCAACATCAAGGACAACCCCTGTAACAGTAAGTTCGTCATAATGTTCTGTGCGCTTGGCGCCTGTGGCGTCTGATACATAAAGAAACTCATACCCACGGTGGTGAGCCCCGATAAGCGTAGAAAGACAACACATGGCAGAGCTAAACCCAGCCAAAACCACGTCCATATTACGATATTTATCAATGAGGGCGGTAAACTCAGGACTGGTAAAACAGGAAAAATTCTGTTTTACCATTTCTTTTTCATCGCCTATGGGCTCAAAACCTTCGATAAATTCCGAGTTAGGGCTTCCATAACCAAAAAAGTCAGAGTTTTGCTGGTGCTTAATATGAACAACCAGCCAGTCATTTTTACGGGCATGATCTTGAAGTTTACGCAAGTTTTCCAAGGCGGGTTCGATATGGTCGAGGTAAAAAGGACTATTAGGAGTTATGTACTCTTTTTGTAAATCGACCAATACGAGAACTGCAGACATAGATAGGCTCCTTGTTAAAAAGCATAATTACACTAAATAACTGTAATAATTTACCATATGTTATAGTTTTATAACTTTTAGGGAGACAGATGAGACGAGATTCATCCGACTATACGTGTAATTGACAAAATATAGAAGTAGTAGTTTCAAATAATTTTTTATCGTCAAATTAATCACAGCATGGTTGGGTACTAAAGCTCAGAACCAAGGGCACTACCCCGACATTCAGATAGACACTTCAACTGCAAAGTCCCCATTATGGAGTTCAAACATATAATTGAGCTAGCCCCTTGGATATAAACCTCCTTACCCAATGGGATTACCCCAGACCCCTTGAAGAATAGATAACACGACGAATGCCCGCACAATGTCAAAAACAAAAAAGAGTATGCTCCCCTTCTCAGTGACTTTTACTCTCCCCTTGCTCGACATTCTTCACTTCACCAAAGAGCTTAAGAATCCCTTAACAAAACATCAAAATGAACCTTCAAAGGATTGTCTTTTTTACGCCCGCCTCGACTCTTTTCAACTACTGTTCACAGGCAAAAAGCAAAATAGTTACGCGATTATCTTGCCTCCTATTTCTCACTTCTGGGCTCTCTCTCCGGCTCACTTTTTAAGGGCAGTCACAGCCTCCCTTCCTCAGCAAAATTCTCTTTGAGAAACATTTCACCATCACATTCAGATTCATGTTGACAGCTCTTGGGCACCATACTAAAAACACGGGCATATCACTTAATAATAGCTTACCTTGAGCGGTTCACTTCGCACAATTAGAGCGCATATACCCTCTGCATAGGACTTCATTGTGGACAAAAAACTTACTTCTTCGGCCTATATTCTCGTTGGTTCTATGCTTTTCGGCCTTTTTTTTGGAGCGGGTAACCTGATATTCCCTGTCCAGTTGGGGCAACTCTCGGGCCTTCATGTAAATCTTGCCACCTTGGGTTTTCTGACCACCGCCATCGGCATCCCCTTTTTAGGCGTTGTCGCCATCGGCGTATCAAAAAGCAGCGGGCTTTTTGAACTTGCCAGCCGTGTCCATCCCTCCTTTGGCTATGGCATGACCATACTGCTTTACCTGACCATTGGGCCTTTTTTCGCCCTGCCAAGAACAGGCACTGTTTCTTACGAAGTAGGCTTGGCGCCTTATATTCCCGCAGAATGGCAAGGATTAGCCCTTGGGCTTTTTACCTCGCTTTTCTTTCTTGTGGCGCTCTTTTTCGCCCTCAAACCCGGAAAAATCCTTATCTATGTGGGTAAAATCCTTAACCCTCTTTTTCTCAGCGTTCTTGCCATTCTCATCCTCGCCAGCTTCCTCTTCCCCATGGCCGATATTTCACCCGAAAGCATAGCCCCGCAATATCAAGCTTCCCCATTTTTTACGGGCTTTTTGGAAGGTTATAACACCATGGACGGACTCGCCGCCCTTGGTTTTGGAATAATTATTGTCACAACCTTGAAAAGCCTCGGCGTAACAAGCACCAAAGGCATTGCCTTAGGAACCGTTAAGGCCGGCGCCGTCAGTGTCTTTTTGATGGTTATTATCTATAGCGCCCTTGCCCGCATAGGCGCCACAAGCGTTGAAGTGATTGGTATCAGTCCCAACGGCGGCATTGCCCTCGCTGATGTGGCTCGCCATTATTTCACCTCTGCCGGCAGTATTATTCTGGCCTTTATCATCACTTTGGCATGCATTAAAACCGCCATTGGTCTCATCACCGCTTGTGCCGATACCTTTCATGGTCTTTTCCCCAAGATTGCCAGCTATAACAACTTCGCCATTTTCTTCGCTGTTTTCGCCGCCACCGTCGCCAACATTGGCCTGACTCACATCATTGAACTGGCTATTCCCATGCTCATGTTCCTCTACCCCCTCGCCATCGCCCTTATCGCCACGGGGATTACCTCACCCTTATTCAAACATCGCCAATGCGTCTATCGCACCACCATCTTTTTCACCATGTTTGTGAGCGTTGCCGACTTATTCAACGCTATCCGTAATTCCAGCTATATCGTGAACACTTACAATGAGTTCACAACTTACTGCGTCAATACTTTTGACATCTGCAAAAACATAGCCTCGTGGTTGCCCGAAAGCCTCACTTCCTTTGCTTTCGCCACGAGCTATATTGAGTTTTGTCAAAAACACCTTGCCTTTTTCGATCTCGGTATGGGCTGGGTTCTCCCCGCTGTGGCAGGCTATCTGGTCGGTCTGGTCATTGTTGTCTGCACCCCTCATAAAAACGTGACGCCCACACCTCCCCTCAGCACAGAATCTTTAGCCTCGTAGGATACATGTAAACACACCCACACGGCCTCCCCGAAAGCTCCAGGAGCGATGCATCTTGGACGAATCAGCATCATGAATCAAATCTACTGAAATCTGATACACCAGACTCTTGCAGTGATTACTTACGATGGAGAACATATCAAAGGCCCCTGGATATCAAGTGACAGGACGATAGTAATAACCTAAGAAGCCCCCCAGCAATGCTAGGGGGCTTCTTATAACAAAGAGGCAAGTATAACCTTACCCCATCAAAGAGCGCATAGATTGAAGTCTTTAAGGTTTTGTTTTTTCACCTTCGCTATAAATGAGAAGGGAAGATTCCACACCGCTCTTAAAAACTTCATTAGCGGTTCGCATGAGTTCTTTCGCCGAAACGCCTTCCAACAAAGCGCCATAGGCGTTGTCCCATTCTATAAAGGGGTACCCCTTAACCATTTCTGCCAGCTGGAGAGAGCGCCATTTATACAGTTCCTTGCGCTCCGTCTGCCAAGCCGTCAACAAAGGTTTGCGGATGCGCTCAAGCTCATCCCCCGTCACTTCTTCGTTGACAAGCCTTGCAAGTTCCTTATCAACCGCCTTTTTCACCTCTGCCACATCATCTTTTCCGGTGACAAGGGCAATGGTAAAAAGGCCATAGCCGGGAACATCAATAGTATCCGCTAGAAGGCTGTAGTGCACAGAAGCGCCATAGATAACACCCATTTCTTCACGAAGGCGCTCTCGCAAACGATCTGATAAAACAGCAGCCAAAAGATTACGCTCCACAAGGGATTTGCGGTCGCTTTCAAGGACATCGTTATGAATGACGAGGCGCAAAATACTTTTTGCCACGGGATCCTGAGGAACCTCTATTTCCGTTGTTTTGTCCTGGGGGAACGCTGGGGTCATGGCTAAAGATGGTAACCCGTCCCTATCGTGAACAAAATGCTCACTACCAAAAAGACGACTACTTATGGCAAGAGCTTTTTGCACATCAAAATCACCAGCGATGAGGATTTTTACAGGTGAGGTGAGGCGCGACTCTGTTACAATATGTTGCATATCCCTAAGGGACACTTTTTGGGCCATTGCAGCTGAAATATCCGAAAAACGCAAGGCGTCGCCATAAAAGAAGCCACTCCCCTTAGATTGGCTAACGCCGTCAACGGTTTCTTCTTTGATGCGTTGTCTAAGTTCAAGATTGCTCACGACGAGAGAGCGGTCTTTTTCGCTAATGACGGGGTCTTTATATTGCGTCCACACAGCTTGAAGCAAAAGCTCCAAATCCTCGGTTCTACCAGACCCGCTAATGACCGAATTAGTAAAAGTAAGATATTCCTGAATGCTCATGCCGCGATACCCAAAAAGAAGCTGGCTCTGCTGACTATCCAGCTTACCAACGCCAGTTACGCCAAGGGTTGCATTGAGCATTGCCAAAGTGGGAAAGACAGAATCCTCATATACACGGGTTCCCACCCCAAAAAGAATACTCGCCTGAACCTTGCCTTCTTCCACGGGGTAATGAAGGAGCTCTATAATCGTTCCATTGGCTAACTTGGCAGAATGAAGAACAGGACCATGGGCCTCGTCATTCATTTTTTTTACCGACAGGGCAGGCAGTTGTGAAGCGGGTTTCGGGAGTGTTAAATACGGGAAATCGGGCAATTGACTAGTAGCCTGTTTTTCCACAGGCCTGTTTTGAGCTTTTTTATAAGCGCTTACAATTGCCTTTTCATCAAGAAGTTTTTCAGGTCCCGTGACATACACTGTCACGTCATCGAAGGAGAAGCTGTTGCGAAAAGACGCATTAAGCGCCTCAAGGTTAACGGTTTTGGCAAACTCGTCAAAGAGCTGTAAATCATACTCTTCAGATGTAAACACCCGTCCGGCGTTGGTCGCCGAAATAAACCTAAGGCTCAAAGCCGCGCTTGGCATACGTTTACGCGCTTCAGCCGCGCCTTCAAGTTGCACTCGAAACTGTTGTAAGCCGAGGGTCATTTCTTCTTGTGTAAAACCATATTGCAAAGCACTGCGGGCGGAATCGGAGAGGGAGGTAAGGCTCCGCGCCCAGTTCTCTGTGGTGGTTACCGCCGTAAGGGAGGTTATGGGGAACATGGGGTGCTTACTATTGTCGCTATATTCGCTTTCAACCCAAACGTCGGGCTGAAGTTCGCGCAAACGATCTAGGCGCTGTTGCATGCAAAATTCGGCTAACTTGTCTGTTAAACCTCTAAAAAGCCCTTCTTTCGAATCCCCTTGATATTGACGTTTATGCATGTTTAAGAAGGATATGACCACGGCATCATGAGGGCGTTCATGGTATACGGCGCGAAGACCTGAAAAGGTAGCTTCGCCCCAGTCCGCCACCTGGCCCCCTTCTCCCCGCCCTTTCATATCAGCAAAAAAGTCTGTTGCTAAGGTTTCAATATCGTGGGCTTTAATATCACCCACAACAACCAGCATCATGCGTTCCGGTCTATACCAACGGTCATAAAAGTTTTTCAGTTTTTGACTGGTAACGGCATTGAGTGTCACGTCGGTGCCTATGATATCATTCACAAAACGCGTTCCAGCAAAAAGAATATTCCGTTTCTTTTGGCTCGCTCGCAAGCTTTCGCTATCACGACTGCGTTTTTCTGATAGAATAACCCCCAATTCGTCCTGAACCTCTTTTTCAGAGAAGAGCAAACCATCGGCGAAATCACGCAAAACTTTCGCCCCTAAGGCCATGCTCGCCATAGTATTATCGGCCAAATTCAACTTATACACTGTTTCTGTGAACGAAGTATGAGCGTTGGTATCTCCTCCAAAACTCATGCCATGCTTTTGAAAAAAAGGAATAAGCTCGCCGGGCTTAAAATTTTTTGATCCATTAAAGGCCATATGCTCAACAAAATGAGCGTAGCCAAGCTCCTCGTCTGTTTCCATTAGAGAACCAGCCTGCACGTTGAGCATCAAGGAAACACGCCCCTGAGGAAAGGCATGGGGGATAATGGCGTAACGAAACCCATTGTCTAAACGCCCAAAACTTACTTGGGGGTCGGGCTTGAGGTCTGATTGTTCTTGGGGCCATTGCCCATTATACCAAGGGGCTTCAACAGATTGCGCATGCTGAGGAAGCAAGAGAAAAAAAAGAGCGACAACAATAAAAGTCCAATAGCGAAAATACGGAATAGTATAAATCATAGTAACCCTACTCAATGGAATACAAACAATAAAACATATAAAAAAACTATGCAGTTACTTACACAAGATAGTTGAGGACATGAACGAACTTGATAGGAAATATGAGCATATTTATGCCTTCCTCATAATACATAATCTTGTTTTACAAAAACGCAAGCATCTCCCTGTTGTCAGCCCAAAAGACAAACTCCCACGCGTACACAACCAATCAGCCTTCTAACAGGAAAACAACCACGGCATATATCTTTACCAATAAAGTTTCCAATGAGTGATGCGCCTGGGTAGATGGGTTGTTGAAAAGGCAAAGACTTCACCTAAAACAGTACACCTCCCTCGAAAGTTTTTTTGAATAACTTTTCTCTGAACAATACTTCCCATACCTATAGCCCCAAAGAATCTCCTTCGATGCCCATAATAATTATCCCCCGGCATAGCCGGGGGTTTTTCATATGCGCCTGTAAGGCTC
>CAZYJQ010000026.1:0-20719 GCA_964647835.1 uncultured Desulfovibrio sp.
TTATAGGAGAAAGCCTCTAGCTTCACCGTGAGCTCTTTATTAAGGCTGGCTACCAATGGCAAGTGTTTAGATATATACAAGCTATAAAATTTATTGCCTTGGCGCAGGGACTCTACCTTACAAAATGGAGAGCCTTTCTTAACAGTTTGCCTCTTCAGTCGTCATTGGCAAAGGCTTGATAACTCATGTTCTCGGGGGAGTTTACTGTTTTCCTTCTGCCTTGTTTTAGTTTTCTCTTATTATGCGCGAATTATACGCCATCCCCCTTGGCAGTGCCCCTATTATGTCTTATATGTAACTATGGGCAACTTCTTCCCTGTGGATAGGGGTTGCTTGGTCTTTCTCTTAATCATGCTTTTTCCGTTTAATGTTGGTTGAGCTGTCCTTGTCGGTGTTGGGTGTCCTTTGTTTCCTTGACGTATATTGCTTACATGAACAGATTGGAAACCGCTGAAAGGCAGTGAATCAAAGGTCTTTTTCCACTTGGTCGATACTATTACCACAAGGTGCTTTATGCAGTTATTCTTTATTTTCGGGTATATCTTTCTAGAAATTTACTCTCTTATCTTGCTTTCTGATTATATTGGAGGCCTTCTCACGCTCCTGTGGGTTTTTGGCGCAGCGGCCTTGGGTTTTTGGCTCATTCGTGAAAGCGGCAGAGAGAATTTGCAACGCATGATGATGGGAATGCAGGCAGGAGGTACCCCCCAGCAGTCCTTATTAAATAGCTTTTTTATTATATTTGCGGGGTTTCTGCTTATTCTTCCGGGAGTTTTTTCAGACCTTATCGCTTTTTTCCTCCTCATTCCGCATTTCAGGCGACTTCTTTTTGGTCGAACGGCTCGGTTTGTGGAAGCCAAGGGACAGCAATTTTATTCAGGCAACACAACTTTTTTTCGATTCTTCGGTGGCCCGGGATTTCCTGGAGCTTATGAAGAACAAGATTTTAGCAGAACACGCGAGCAGAATTTTTTTGAAAGCGGACAAGGCTCCGAAACCATGGATGCCGAATACACCGTTCGCGAGCAGAGCCCAAGGAAAACAACAGCGGTTGTTATTGAAAGCGAAGTCCTTGATAACACTCCCCACGACGACAAAAACTCTCGAAATGCTCCCTCCCGTGGCGCTTCTTCCTCCAATGGTCATTCGTCTGGCTCAGCAGGCTCCGGCGATGCAAGCAACTCGGCTCATAAAAACAATTCCGGCTCTTCCAACGGGACTTCCCGTTAATTATGGATATTGTCTTTTCGGCAAATTTACGTCCTCGGCCTCGGGTTCGGCGTCATAAGGGGAAATTCTCAGCCCATTTTCCAGCCCAGCCAAGAAAGATGCGGGTTGTCGCATCTTTGAGCTATAGTGGACAGCCCCAGCAGGAGCCAAAATATAAACCAGAATACAAACCATATAAGCCAGAATATAAAGCAGAAAAAACGTCCGTAGGAAGGCCCGAGGAAAATCTCGTAGGAGGTGGTGGACGGACGTCCACAGACAAGGGCGACTGTAAATCAGAAGGAAAGATTCAAGAAAAAAATGAAGGAAAAATTGAAGGCGGGGGGCACCCTTCGCAACAATATCCTGCTCTCTCCGCGCCATTGGATGATTCTCGTTTAGTCTCTTCGGACTTAAGGCTGCCTGCCCCAAAGGCTGTCCAGTCCAAGGGGGGGGCTGGTTCCTTAAAAACTCGCCAGCTGGGGGGCTTTGGTGCCTTTGGTATGGTAAATATCGCCGCCAATCTTTTGCCTTACCAACATTTCCTGAATTCTTCTCAAAAAAAAGATGACTATTCCCTTAAAAAACAGTTGCGCCAGTGGCTCCTTGTTTTAGAAGCTAAAAAAATCCCCTTTTTGAGCTGTCGGATGGATGGTCAACTTCGGCTCTATGTGCCTGCTCTCTATTCCACCATGGCGGTAACGGAAATTAATGAATATTCCTTAGAGGGTACACGGCAAGCGAGTTTCTTACCTTCACGCCCGTGGTGGTTTGGGGCGGCATGTCTCACTTTTTGTCTGTTTGTATGGCATCTTCTTCGGTTTGACCTTCTGCCTTTTTTCTCCCTTCCCGTCCCACCGTTTCCTTCGCAACCCACACAGTGGCCCGCGGCCTTTGGTCTCGATGTTCACCGTACCTTGGTGCGAGGTGAGTGGTGGCGCCTTATAACGGCCCTTACTCTCCACGCTGACGGGCGCCATCTGCTCAGTAACCTTCTTATGGGAGGCGCTTTTTTTGCCTTGCTTGCCGGGCGCATCGGCTTTCGACGTTCTTTTTTTCTCACCATACTCGGCGGAGCGCTGGGGAACGCTGTTTCGCTCTTTTTTAAGGCTTCGGCAGTGGTCAGCATAGGTTTTTCAACATCTTGCTTTGCCCTCTTGGGGATTTTAGGTTCTTATGTTTTTTGCGATACGGCGCAGGTGCGTTTACGGCATAAAGAAGTGGAGCTTTTGCATGCGCCTCGCTGGTTCACCCCCCTTGCCGCGGGGTTGGCTTTGTTGGCGTTTTTGGGCGGGGCCGGGCAACCCAATACGGATTTCGCGGCTCATGCCTCCGGCGCGGGGGTTGGCTTTGTTTTGGGCGGGGTGGCTTGGTATGTGGAACAAATAACTCTTGGTAAAAGAGAAGTAGCTAAGAATCTTGCCACTGCTTTGTTTCTGACCGCTTGTGGGGCCTTGGTTCTGGCATGGAGGCACGGTTTGGCGGCTTTTAGTGCCTGAGGAAATGCACCCAGATGTATTACCTGTGGCTAGGACAGCCGTGTGCTCAGGTGATTAACGTAACAGGGCGAATTAAAAAGTGACGAAGGCGACTATGGTGTCTAGGCGATTTGGCTGGCTAGGAGAAAGGACTGGCAAGACAACTTGACTTGCCAGACAAGTGGGCCAAACAGACAACTGCGCCTCGTCGAGTTTATCAAAAGTAATTTTCGGGAAGCTGGTTGGCAGAAGCGAATATGCCAAGTGTATACCAGTTGAGTGAGCCAGAAATGACATGGCATGGGGTGCTGTGCCTTATCCCTTACCCCTAGATTTCTCTCTTCCCTTGTTTTGTGTAAAGGTCTATGCGAAACTACTTTTCAGTATTTATTACTCGCTTTTTATTGAGAATGTATGGAAACCAATAAGGCTCAAAAATCTTCACGCCGCTTAGTTATGCGACTTGGACACTTAGGGGATGTTGTCCTCGTGTCTGGTGTTATTGGTTATTTTAGCCAGCGCTGGCAATGCTCCTTTGATGTTTTGACACGGCGGGAATGGGCGCCTTTATTCCATCATAATCCTTATGTGGGTGAACTTATCGAGGCCGATAAAGTCTCTTTGAAGGGAGCCGACCTGTGGCGATTTTTAAGGGATATTGCTAGGGGATATTCTCAGGACGATGTCTTTTATGACCTGCATGGCGTATTACGCTCCCGTCTGCTGGGTGCTTTTTGGCGGGGTGAGGTGGGGCGGTATGAGAAAATGGGGCTGGAGCGTCGCCTTTTTATGCTTTCACAGGGAAAAATGGGAGGAAGCGCCTTGCGCCAATCCTCTGTTTTGCAACGTTATGCTCAAGCCTTTAGTCACGAACCCGTGCCAGAGAGTCTTCTTTTACCGCGACTGTATCTCACTGCCGATGAACAAATGAAAGCTGCTTCGCGCCTTCGCGGGGTCTACCCCGCCTTACAGGAGAAAAAGCTTGTTGCCATCCATCCCTTTGCCACTCACATGAATAAAACGTGGCCCGAGGAGTCCTGGCGCCAATTCGTCTCGCTTTTGGAGTCTCACAGTATTCCTTGGGTGGTTATTGGGGCCGCGCCTGATGATGAGGCGCGCCGCTGGGCGGGGCATGCGAGTTTTGTGAATATGACATCTCTTCGTGAAGTTATGGCTCTTTTGGCAGAGGCGCAAGTCTTAGTGACGGGGGATTCTGGGCCCATGCATTTGGCACGCGGCGTGAAAACGCGGGTCGTGGGCCTTTTTGGTCCAACGGTACGAGAGTGGGGATTTTACCCCACGGCTGAAGAGGGGCGTGTTTTGGAAAGTGCAGAACCCTGCCGACCTTGCTCCCTGCACGGGGCGAAGCCTTGCCCTCATAATGGACGCTGTCTTCAAGGAATTACTCCTGAAAGCGCTCTGGAAGCGGTTCTGGAACAACTTGCCTGTCAAAAATTGCCCTAACCTTCAGGCTGTTATTTGTTTTGCCGTTCTTGTCCTCATTGGTCTGATCCCGCTTATTCCCGGCCATAGTATCCAGTGCTAGCAACCCTGTCAGCCAGCTACTTCACGCCCATGCCGAAGTCTCGCCGGAGCTTGACTGTCTGCTTCGAGCTTTCAAGGGAGCTCCTTTCTTGGGGGATGGCTTGAGGAAGGGCGAGCCTTCCTTTTTAAAAAGTCTTATTTTAATATCCTACAGCTGATTTCTTATTGTTAAGCTATCGAAACAACAAAAACCCCGGTTTCCCGGGGCTTTTTTAGGCTAGAAGACGGCGGCTATGCTCTTGCAGTCGTCTTGCTTGTGGATTTTGTGGCTTTATCCGGACTTTTTGTGGCTGTTGTCCGTTTTTTGGCTGCAGCAACATTTTTATTTGGTGCGGCATTTTTTTTGGTAGTGGCCTTTTGAGCCTTTGTTGATCCAGCTTTGGACGCCTTGAAAGCGACGGCCAACACATCTTCTAACGTTTTTGCGGGGTGGATGGTTATGCGCTCAAGAAGTTCGGCGGGAACCTCTTCGAGGTCGCGCATATTTCTTTGAGGGATAACCGCATGGGTAAGTCCATTGGACACCGCCGCGAGAATTTTTTCTTTAATACCCCCAACGGGCATGACCATGCCACGCAGGGTTATTTCACCTGTCATACACACTTCGGATGAAACCGCCTTGCCTGAAAGGGCGGAAATAAGCGCTGTGGCAAGGGTAACACCAGCCGAAGGGCCATCCTTTGGGGTTGCTCCCGCAGGGACGTGGATATGAATATCCTGTTCTTTGTTAAACTGTGGGTCAATGCCCAGCTCGTTGGCGTGAGAACGGGCATAGCTAACGGCGGCTTGGGCGCTTTCTTTCATGACGTCGCCAAGCTGGCCTGTCAATTGGAGCGCGCCTTTTCCTTCCATAACGGAAGTTTCGATATGCAAAACCTCACCACCGTAGGGTGTCCATGCGAGGCCTATGGCAACGCCGGGGACGAGTTCCTTTTCAATGGCTTCGTCGTCATATTTAGGCTGACCGAGATACTCTTTAAGGGCTTCTTGAGAAATTGTAAAGGGCCCTTTGTCGCCTTCGGCTTTTTTCCGCGCTGTTTTACGGCATAAGGCGCCCAGTGTTCTTTCCAAGGTTCTAACGCCAGATTCACGGGTGTAGTCTTGAATAACGTCTTCAATAACTTCGTCCGATAAGTTCAGGTCAGTTTTCTTAAGACCGTTCTCTTTAATTTGGCGAGGAACCAGATAGCGTTTGGCTATTTCAAGCTTTTCTCGCATGGTGTAGCCGGTGAGCTCAATAACCTCCATCCTGTCAAGCAAGGCTCTTGGGATAGGACTTAGGGAGTTGGCCGTGCAAATGAACATGGTTTTTGAAAGGTCAAAGGGCACGTTCAAATAGTGGTCGCTAAAGTTGCAGTTTTGCTCTGGGTCGAGAACTTCCAACAGGGCTGAGGATGGGTCGCCGCGAAAATCAGCGCCCAGCTTGTCAATTTCATCAAGCATAATGAGCGGATTGCGGGTTCCTGCCTGTTTTACCGATTGGATAATACGACCCGGCATAGCCCCCACATAGGTTCTTCGGTGACCGCGAATCTCGGCCTCGTCGCGCATTCCCCCAAGGGAGAGGCGCTCGAATTTTCTTCCCATGGCCCGCGCAATGGAGCGGCCTAAGGATGTTTTACCAACACCGGGAGGGCCGACAAAGCAGAGGATAGGGCTTTTGATGTTTTTATTCAGCTTGCGAACAGCCAAAAATTCCAAAATCCTATCTTTGATTTTTTCGAGGCCATAGTGGTCTTCATCAAGAATTTTGACAGCTTTTTTAATATCCAGTCTGTCTGGGGTCAATTTTTTCCATGGCAATTCGGCTAAAAGCTCCAAATAGTTACGGATAACACCAGCTTCCGAAGATTCGGCGTGCATGGACATGAGCCGCTTCATTTGTTTATCGGCTTCTTTTTGAACCGCTTCGGGAAGGCCCGCTTTTTTAAGGGCTTTGACGAGTTCTTCATCGTCATCTTCGTCAAGGGCAGAGCCCGTATCACCCAGCTCTTTGCGGATGGCTTTGAGCTGTTCGCGCAAGAAATATTCTCGTTGGGCTTTGTCCATCCCTTCGCGCGCGGATTCTTGAATTTGCGTTTGCATGGCCACAACTTCGGCTTCTTTGGCCAAAAGCTGGGTTACCTTACGCAACCTTTCTACAGGTTCGATGCACTCCAAGAGCCCCTGGGCTTCGGGTACATTAATGCGTAAATTGGCGGCAATGAGGTCGGCTAGGCGGCCTGGGTGGTCGATGCTCGCAAGGACAGACACGGCGTCTGGCGAAACCATACCCCGCAAGGAGAGAATATGCTCGCTTTGCTCTCTTGCCACACGCATTAAAGCTTCAAGTTCAACGCTTTCGTCAACGTTTTCCGGCTCTGGCAGAGTTAAAATCTCTGCCTCGAGGTAAGGAGTTTCCTTCGTGATGGCGAGGGTTCTCGCGCGGCTAATTCCCTGAACAAGCAATTTTAAGCGCCCGTCGGGCAGCTTGAGCATGCGTAAAATTGTCACCACAGTACCGACGGTATAGAGATCGTCGGGGGTTGGCACGTCAATGTGCTCATCTTTTTGGGTTACAATATACAGATGTTTCGTGGTGGCGAGGGCTGCTTCCACCGCTTCAACGGAAGCATCGCGCCCAATGAACAAGGGCAGGATAGAATAGTTAAACAGCACAACGTCACGCACGGGTAAAACGGGCAACCTGTTAGGAATATTAAGAGTCTTATCCTTGGTGGCATCGTCGTTCAACACAATGGCAGAGTTTGTGTCGTCTGTGATGAAATCTTCTTCTGTCAGATATATGGAATTGTCATTATCGTAGCTCATATAAACCTCATAACTATGCCTAAAGGAAGTATAAATTTGGGTAAAAAAGAATTGAGCACTTTCATAAGCACTCAAGGCTATACATGGACTTAGGCATCCTTAGTTGTAAAGATAAGACCTATAATTAGTTTGTCAAAGGGGTAAGACAGAGTTTCTTCGTCATGGTGATATGGACGAAAAAAGCTCATTTCGCATGGCAAGCAGATGGGCTTTTATGAGAAGAAGGAGTTACTCCACTCAGCCGCGTCAGCGTAGGCAATGGCCAGGTCGGCATCTTTAATGCCAAGCTTGTTGGCGGTGCCGCAAGCCAAATCCCAGTTGCCCCGTTCATATTCTGTCAAAATGGTGAACCAGGGAAGCAGGGGGCCGGCTTTTGCGTGGAGCGCGTTGAGAACGTCATTATGGATGGGGATATTCTCCGCGATTATGGGGAAGGGAAGGCGCATAATTTGGTCAAGGAGCGAGAACAGGCCGAGGAGGAAGAGCTGGGCGCGCATTTCAGTATGTCCATCCGTTGGTTCGACATAGAGGATATTGCCGAGGTTTTCAAGAAACTTGGCGCGTTGGGCAGAGAGTCTGGCTATCTCTTTGGCAAGGGGAGTGTTGTTGAGGTCGGCTAGGGCTGTGACATAGAGCCAGTGTTTCAGCTTTTTCGAGCCTAAAATAGCAACGGCGTGTTGGACGGTTTTCACTTTGACGGGAAGACCGAAGTAAACCGAGTTGACATATTGAAGAAGCTTTACGGTGAGGGAGACATCGGCCGTAATGATTTTCGCCACTTCCTCGTGTGTGGTGTCTTTATTGGTGGCAAGGGTAAAGAGGCGGGCCTGGGTAAGCTGGCTGGAGGAGATGGTTCTGCCTTTGATTATCTCGGCGCGGCTGAAAAAGAACCCTTGGAAAAGCGTAAAGCCAAGGTCGCGGCAATGGTCCGCCATGCCCATATCTTCTACTTTTTCCGCTAGAAGCGTAACCTTGTTGCGGAGTAAGGCCGCGAGCTGAGGGAGGTGTTCGGCAGGGGTGTCGAGAACGTCAACCTTAACGATATTCACTACGTCCAAAAAGGGTTGTAAGTGATTTTGTCCGGTGTAGTCGTCCAAAGCCAAGGTGTAACCGCTGTTTTTAAGGACGTACAAGTTTTGGAGCAGGGCTTCGGTGGGGATAGAATCCTCAAGGATTTCTATAACGCAAATTTCCGGAGGTAAAAGTTCAGCTACCCCTGCTTCAAGAAGGTCACCGGTAAAGTTAATGAAGAATCGCTGTGTGGGGTTAAGGCTGGCCCGCATAAGGTTAAAGCCGTTTAAGATAACGTTGGAGGTGGCGCTTGCGGGAGAGGTTATAGATTCAGATAAAGGCCTTGGCGAACGAAACAGCAACTCATAAGCGACGGTATGGTTTTTTACATCAAAGATAGGCTGACGCGCAACGAGGGCGGTGGCTTCTTGAGTCTGGAGGAGTTTGGCGTTTGGCATTCTGATACACTGATACCTATAAAGAAATATGTCAATGAACTTATACTATATATTGCCCCGTCAAAAACTTCTATTTACAACAATTCGTTTGCAAGCACTACCTTTATTCCGGCTTTTTAATGTACACGGAGGGCAAAGTTTTTTCAACCTTAACGGTGCCGGCGGCGGCGCCTTTAATTGGTTGAACGTTTTTAACGAAGGCCATCATAATTTCAGCAGCGTCACTTTCCTTAAGCCAACTTTTTTCGGCAACAAGTTGAGCCGCCTCGATGATTGTCTTCTCGGGGACCTGGTCTTGGGCATGGTGTCGCTTGATGATGACATGGGCGCTGGGCCCTTCTTGGGCGTGAAGCCAAATGTCATGACCTTTGCTGAGTTTTAAAATTTGCCTGTTCCCTTGGGCGTTCTTTCCGCGCAAAAGGGTGTAGCCGTCAGAGGAGGTAAAGTAGGCTACGTTTTTTTGGGGGCACTTCTTATCCTGTTCTATCAGACTTGCCCAATTTTGCAAGGAAGATAATTCAGTCTTCTTCTCAGGGGCAATGGGTATGGTGTTCCCTTGGGTGATGGGAGCGGATGAAGGATGTGGGGAGAGGTGTTCTTGTTGGCGGGTTGCAACGATGGCAAGGCCGCGTTTCCCTTTTTCAGCTTTTTTGAAAATTTCAAGCATATTATCACGGATGGTGAGCCTCGGGTCAAGGCTCACGGTGCGTGTTTCTATTTTGCCGGAAGGGAGGGTCGCGTTGAGGGTTATATGGTCATATTTCGCGTTGGGATCCAGCCGCCAGAGGTTTTCTTGGATAAGTTTGGCATCTTGCTGGCGGTTAACCATTTTTTCTAGACGAAGGGCCTCTTGTTCCAGAGCTCGCTCTTTGCGACGGGCGCGTTTGAGGATTCTTTTTGAGTCCTGCTTATCGTCTTTGGTTATATGCTTGCTGAAAGAGGCGTGTAACTCTTGCTCGTCAACAAAAGAGGCGAGCTGAAGGGCTAAGGGGACAGCGTTGTCGCCTGTACGCGGAAAATGGGCGAGTGAGGCAAGGCTGTTTGTCTCGATGAATTCGAGCCCTTGTTCCTCACACAGAGAATCAGGGAGGGGCCAGGCGAAATAATGGCTAGGCTTGCCAGAGAGGTTATCCGAAGAGGTCTTATCCGAAGGGACAGGCCCGTAGAAAAAAAGTTCTCCGCCCCCTGCCTCTAAGTCGACCATGAGAGCCATTGCCTCAGGGAAATCAAGGGCACTGATGGTTTTACGCAAAAGCGGCGTTAGCGTGGGATAGGCGAGCCAAGTGGCCGGAGCGTCAAGCTGTTGGGGGGCATGGAGCTCCCTTAAGGTTTCCTGGTCTGGCCAGGTGAGGGGCGCGGGAAAGTTTTCGGGTAATTCGGCAGTGAGGGTAATGCCTTGTGCAGGAGAACAGACAAGCCAATGGGCTATTTCACCACGCCGAATAATCGGCAGGGCCAGTGAACGAGTTGAAAATTCAGGGATTGCCTCGCCAAAATGTGCATTGATAAGATATTTCCGCAGTCGCATTACAGCAGGAGTCGGGTTTTGGGGGTTTGGCAGAGGAGAGCTCTGGAGGAAATATCGGGGCTGTTGCCTTTGCGTTTGGAGAGCCAGAGCGAATTTGCCAATTTTACCAAAACAGTGAAAAACCGTGAGGTCGGGCAGGGGGCCGTATATTTTGTCAATTCTGGCGCTGTATAGCAGAGGAATGAGGGCTGAACTGAGTATGCGAAAGCTATGCGCGTCCATGAGGGGGCTCCCGGCGAGGGGTTAAAGCTTGGGGGCTGAGCTAAGGTTTAAAGGCTAGGCTTTAAAGGCTAGGCTGTGAGGATGACAAGAGAGCGGGCAAGGGCCGTGTCGCAAAGGGCGTAACTGCAGGGAAACAAAAGACAGACGAAGGCAAGGCGGGGAAGGGCAGGCCAGAAATGGGAGTAAGTTCGTGATCCTAAATAAAGCAGACTGCCCTTAATCGGTAAAGATTCAGGACAGTCTGGAATTACGCTTCTTAATCTCCGCGCAGATGTTCGTCAGCTTCTTGTTTGCTTTTGCAGTTAATGCAAAGCTTGGTGACCGGGCGGGCTTTAAGACGTTTTACGCCAATGTCCGCGCCACACTCCTCACATTCGCCATAAGCACCTTCTTCGATGCGGGCGAGGGCGCCTTTAATCTTTTTAATGAGCTGTCGTTCTCTGTCTCGAATGCGAAGTGTAAAGGAACGGTCGGACTCGACAGTCGCTCTGTCTGCGGGGTCTGCCCAGTTTTCATTGTTGTCTGTCATGTCCTCAAGAGTCATTTCGCCTTGCTTAAGAGCTTCATCGAGCATGTCATTTAGCAGTTCTTTGAAATACTCCAAATCTTTCTGGTCCATAAGAAACTCCTTCACAAATTCAGTATACCTCCGGTTCGCAAGGTATCTCAAAGCAATCTTGCAGCGGGAAGTGGTGTAATGCTAGAAAGTAATAGTATATTTTAGCAATAAGGCTTTGCTAGCATGCATGGCTTTTAAAACAAACTGGGGGTAAAAGTAAAGGGAAAAGTTACAAATAGTTGCTACAAAAAGAAGCCCCGCAAGGGCAGGGCTTCTTTTTGTGTTATTGAATCAATGAGTTATGACGGTCTTACAGTCATAACGGGGATGGTTGCGGCCTTGACCACCCTTTCGGCAACAGAACCAAAGAGGATTCTGTCGATGCCCTTACGTCCGTGAGTTCCCATAATAACGAGGTCGGCACCGCTGCTGCCGGCAAAGTTAAGGATCTCGTCAGCCGCATAGCCATGGAGGACAGCGCCCTTGGCTTCAATTTCGGGTGGGCAGCTCTTTAAGAATTCTTTCATGGACTCTTCAGCTCCCGCGATAATTTCTTTGACAAAGTTTTCAATAGAAGTTGGTGGAACGTGGAAACCGACATATTGGGTCAAAGCAGGAGCCGCATAGACGAACGTGAGCTCGGCCTTAAAGGCTTTGGCGCACTCATAAGCGTAGCGGGCAACAAACTCACTATGCTGGGAAAGGTCTATGGCGCAGATGATTTTCTTAATTTGAGGCATATTTTCCTCCTCGGTAGGTATGCTGGAAATCTTGAAGCAAGATCCTTACGTTGTGAAATCCTTAACTAAGTTATAACGAGTTTTGTAGTACTTAACAAGCCTTTTTATTATATTTCCAATACTTTCTTATGCTTTAGCGCATATATCCTTTCTTTTTCTTTTTTTGCCGTTGTCAAAAAGCGCGTAATTTACCTGTTTTGGGGATGATGCGTGAGATAGGAGACCTCAGAGATAAAAGGTAAGGAACATCACTATGGGGTGAGTTAAAGGGGCTTGAGGGAGGGGGGCTAGGGAGCTGGCGTGACTGGGGTGACTGGTGTGACGGGCGTAATGGGGGTGACGGGAGTTTCTGGCGTTGCGGGAGACATGAAAGTGTGCCTTGGCGAGGGTGTTGAAAGGGATAGGGGCGGTTGCGGGCTAGGCTGTGATATGATTGGCTGAGGCGCGCTGGAGTGCGGCGAGGCAATTGAGTGGTTATCAGAGTTTGGAGTGTGAGGTGTAAGGCCTTGGAGAAAGCGCTTGTTGTGTTGCGGTTTCCCGGGATAGGGATTGGGTTTATGAGGTGGACGGGGAGGTTTTGGCGGACGCACTTGGGGATTCGTCCCGTTCCAATAGACTTCGGGTGTAATAATCACTGACGAGGGTAATTCTTGAGTTTCTTCCTGTTTGGGGGGGATGACCCTTATGGAGTGCCCTTTTTCATTTGACTGAATGCTGGTCGAACCTTCTTCGTTATTGCCAACGCTCAGTGTTGTTTCATCACCTGTTTGCATGGTGACAGCTGAAAAAACGGTATGAGGCGACAGGCATAGGCCTAAGAGGCATAAGCTTAGCAAGCCGAGCTTTAAAAGAGAACAACAGGCGAGAGAGGGCCGCGGAAACCTTGGGGAAGCCTGTGTGGAAGCAGGTCTGCATGGAGAGAAAAATGTTTTCATGGCGAGCCTTTTGGCTTGGGTGAGAGTGTTGCTTGTAAGGGGGAAAGTCGGATAGAGCTTCTGCTGGCAACGAATATTTGCAGTATAAAACACAAAAAAGGCGAGGGCAAGGTAAGCTTTAACGAGCACTATAAGTCTTGCGGGTGACCCAGAAAACATATATAGTGTCAGGCTTATGTAGGACGGTTTATGGGCCTAGGCTTGCTTGATAAAAGCGGGAAGAAAGATGGGGCATGCGTATGGGTGTTTTCTTGAACAGACGAAATGCTTCAGGGCGTCTTATTCGAGGTCACTTATTGGCGGAGCTTTATGGAGATTTCAACAATCCCCGAAAGCACCAGAAGGCACCAGAAGATTCAGGTAAACTTTGGTAAAGCCGAGCCGGCCAAGACACAACACTCGAAACCTATCCCCTTGGAGCCTAGGACAGAGGCACGGATTTCCCAAGGCTTTTAAGAGAGACTATTGCCATAGGCCTCGTATTGAGTAATGAGCGAATCACTCCTAGTTTTCAGTAAAATTTGAGATGATTTTCCACATAAATGTAATTTCCAAATAGTTTTCTATACCCTTGCGGAAGAGACGTGCAAAAGATAATTTGCCTCGTTTTTTGACGGTTTTGTCGCGTTGTCGGACTGTCGCCAGAGTGTAGTTTAAGAAAATGCTTTGTAAGGAGCGCCCTTCATGTCTGAGAAAAAACTTTCCCCCAGCGCAGAATCCCGTGCCGATGCGTATACGCGCGCGGGTGTTGATATTCATGCCGGTAACTCCCTTGTTGAGAGGATAAAACAACATGTTACCAGTACGCACATTCCGGGTGTTCTTTCTGATATTGGCGGGTTTGGGGGACTTTTTAAACCCGACCTTGGTAACATGGAAGAACCTTTGCTGGTTGCCTCAACCGATGGCGTAGGAACCAAGCTCAAATTGGCCTTTGAGTTTAATAAACACGACACCATTGGCATTGACCTCGTCGCCATGAGCGTTAACGATATTTTAGTACAAGGTGCTAAGCCTTTGTTTTTTCTTGACTACTTTGCAACGGGGAAACTCAATGTCGATGTGGCCGAACAAGTTGTGGCTGGCGTTGCCGAAGGTTGTCGCCAGTCTTCTTGCGCTCTGCTCGGTGGCGAAACAGCGGAAATGCCCGACATGTATGCCCCCGGCGAATATGACCTCGCTGGTTTTTGCGTTGGCATTGTTGATAACAAAGCCTTGGTTGACGGCTCAGGCATTAGGGTCGGCTACAAACTCATTGGCATAGCTTCCTCAGGCCCTCACTCCAATGGGTATTCCCTCATCAGAAAAATCGTTAAAGAGAGCGGTGTCTCCCCCGATACGCGTATTGAAGGTTCTGAAAAGACTCTTGGTGAACAGCTTTTGGAACCCACTCAGATTTATGTCGAATGCATCACCAACCTCATGCGCGATTTTTCCATCGCTGGCATGGTTCATATTACGGGCGGTGGATTTTATGACAATATTCCCCGTGTTTTGCCTTCGCAGGTTGGCGTAGACATTCCTTTTGGCTCATGGGAAATGCCCCCTGTTTTTCATTGGTTGAAAGAACAGGGGAACCTAAGCTGGCCTGAGATGTTACAGATATTTAACTGTGGCATCGGCTATGTTTTGGTTGTGGCTGATACGCAGGTGGACGACGTGCTGGATAGAATAAAGGCTTTGCGCCTCAACGCTTGGGAAATTGGTACCGTGGTACAGCGAAACAGCTCTGAGACAGAGCGCGTTTCCATTGCCTTTGACCAAAATTAGCACTTGCGGAAGGGATGATCGCCATGGAAAAAACAGCGGTTTGTTTAATTTTGCCTGTATTTAACGAGGGAGGAAACCTGCCTCGGCTTTTTGATGAAATAGAGGCCAGCATGGGTCTTCAGTCCCGCAGTTGGCAAGCTCTTTTCATTGACGACGGCAGTTTGGACAATAGCCTCGCTCTTTTGCGGGCTGAACAGCGCCCATGGCTTCATTATCTTGCCTTTGGTAAAAATTGCGGTCAATCCGCCGCCTTTGCGGCGGGTTTTGCCGAAGCCAACGCGGATATTTTTGTAACCTTAGACGCTGACTTGCAAAACGATCCTTCGGATATTCCCGCCATGCTCGATCTTTATGAGGCTGGCTACGACATGGTTATTGGCTGGCGCGCCCTAAGGCAGGATACCGCCATCAAACTCTATGCTTCAAAGTTTGCCAACGCTGTCCGCAACGCTCTTTCGCGTGAGACAGTGAAGGATACCGGATGTTCGCTGAAGGTTCTTAGGGCTGATATGGCGCGGAAAATTCCCATGTTTACAGGGATGCATCGTTTTTTGCCAACCCTTATGAAGTTACAGGGTGCCAAGGTTGCCGAGTGGAAGGTGAACCACCGCCAACGCTATCGCGGAATGTCCAAATACGGTATTTGGGATAGGGCTCTTTCGGGGTTATATGACCTTTTGGCAGTGCGATGGATGCAAGCGCGTTATATACATTACACTATCAAAGAACGAAAATAGGAAGGCTCCTTTGACTGGAAAAAAGCCTTCTTGCGCCTCTTCGTCAGCGTCTTCGCCGACTGAAACTCCCCCCACTCAAGCTCCTCGTGTTAAAGCGCTTCAGGATGAAACTTCTTGGACGGAAGTTTCTCAGGCTGAAAGTGTGCAACCAGACTTTTCTGGGGCGAACCATCTACAAACGGGCGCTCCCCTGTCTAATCCTTCGTCCTCAGTGGGTACTTCTGAGGTTTCGTCTTCCAGACAGTCATCTTCTAGCCAGACGTCTTCTGGTCAGTCGCCTTCTGTCCAGACGGCTTTACATGAGCCGCTTTTTCATAAGTCGTCCTGTCGCCAATCGCCTTTGGTTCGGGGTGTCGTTAAAGGGGGAGTCCTCTTTGCTACCCTTATTGTGGTGGGAGGTTTATTGCGCTATGCCGATGCCGTGGGCCTTTTTGACGCTAGTTTTCTCAACGCTTATGTGAAAGACAAAGGCGCATTAGGGATTTGTATCTTTTTGGGGTTAGGTATTGTTTTTTCAGCCATCGGTTTACCCCGTCAACTTATGAGTGTGGCGGCAGGCTATGCTTTCGGGGTCGTTTCTGGAACGCTTATTATGGGCGTGGCTCTTGTGGGCGGCGGGCTAATTTCTTTTTATTACATGCGATTTTTCGCAAGAGATGTGCTTAGACGACGGTTTGAGGCCAAAATTGCCGTCATAGAGCGCTTTTGGTTACAAAAAACATTTTTGCTCACTATCTGCTGGCGGCTTTTACCACTGGGCAATAACACCTTAACCAATATGTTGGCAGGAACGTCAAAGGTTCGTGCCCTTCCATTTTTTAGCGCGAGCTTTGTTGGCTATATTCCCCAAAATCTTATTTTTACGCTTTTGGGGAGTGGTATAGGCTTTGATGACACTCAAAAATTTCTTTATTCTGGTTTGCTCTTTCTGATGTCTGTTAGCCTTGGTGTGTTTGTCTATCATTCCTTGCGCAAACAGGGCGAAGAGCTGGTTCTTATTACTAAAACTGATGCGGAGTAAAGGTTAGCTCAAACTATTGAGACGCAAGGGTTTTCCATCGTAACCAGAAAGAGCCTTTTACCTGCGCCAATTTTTTGTCCTCTGCATCCTTTTGGGGCGCGACACTTGTTTTATCATGTAGCGATATATTTTCCTCATGACGGTAAATACTATGCATCCACAAGCTCCACATCCCATTCGCACCCTGGTCTCCATCATGGCCTTTTTGTCCACCATGGGGATTTCGAGTGTTTTGCCTGTTTTGCCCTCCATTGCCGAACATTTTTCCGTTGCCTTGGGGGCTTCAGGGCTTATTATCGCGGTGTTCGCCGTGCCGGGGCTTATTCTTATTCCCATCACTGGGGTGCTGGCGGACAGGTTGGGCCGCAAAACCGTTCTCATGCCATCACTGCTTTTGTTTGGACTTGGCGGTGTGGGGTGTTTTTGGGCCTGGGATTTTCAATCGCTCCTTTGGTGCAGGTTCATTCAAGGGGCGGGCGCCGCCTCCCTTGGAACTTTGTGTAGCACCATTACCGCCGACACCTGGGAAGGGAGCGAGCGTTCGAGGATGATGGGGATTAACGGTTTGATGTTTGGGCTGGGAACGGCCTTTAGCCCTGCCCTTGGTGGTATTTTGGGGATGGCGGGGTGGAATTATCCCTTCTTACTCTCCTTGCAGGCTTTGCCCCTCATCTGGTTTGGTCGCTCTCTTTCCCTGTCTCGCCCTGCGGTGGTAACTACCCTACGAAGTTATTTTCAGAGTTCTTGGCACTATGTAAAACTCCCCAGAACCCGAGTGCTTCTGGCCTTAGGGTTTTGCACCTTTATTATTTTAAGTGGCCCCATTGTGGTCTGTTTTCCCCTCTTCGCGAAACAAGCCTTTAATGCGACGCCGCTGGAAATTGGCGTTATTATGGCTTTGGCCTCTTTTATGTCGGGGCTGATGGCTTCGCAATTAACCCGCCTTTACGGCAGTTTTTCCCCTCGTTCTTTGTTGTTGACAAGTCAGGTCTTTTACTGTCTTTCCATGCTTCTCATGCCCTTTGTATCAGGGGTTTGGTGGTTTGTGGGGCCTATTCTTCTTTATGGTATCGGACAAGGGCTTAATATTCCTCTCATGACAACCCTCATGAGCGGGGTTGCCCCAGAATCACAGCGCGGCGCCATCATGGCGACCAACGCCATGGCGCACCGTTTCGCCCAAGGCTTAGGCCCCATGTTTTTTAGCGGTTTCGCCAGTGTCTTGGGCCCCCAAAACGCGATTTTTATTGGCGCCTTCTTCGCCCTCTTTATGATGTGGCTGTCCTTTGGGGCGAGCCTTCCTGACCGTGTTCACGATATTGACGACGCCTTGAATTATGGGGCGGATTCTTTATAAGTTAAACCTTTTATGAATTATAGAGCCCGTTGCCGATCTGAAGACGGTAAAAGGGATAGGGAATAATCTGTTTATGGTACATCCTCAACCAGCGCCTGTAAGGGGCGGGTCGGTACGTCAGTGGCTTCCTGTGCTTAGCATTAGTTTTGCCGCTTTTTTGTTTATTACCACCGAAATGATGCCCATTGGGCTCTTGCCCCAAATTGCCGAAAGCTTGCACCAGCCCGAAGCTTCTACGGGTCTTATTGTCACCATCTACGCATGGTGTGTGGCTCTCACCTCGTTACCTCTTATTTTGCTAACGCAGCGCCTCGATAGACGCCAGCTCTTCTTCCTCCTGCTGGGCGTTTTTTGTTGCTGTCACGTGGTGGCTGGTCTGGCAAAAACCTTTACGGTGCTTATGGGGGCGCGTTTGGGAACGGCCTTGTGCCATGCTGTTTTCTGGTCCATAGCCACGCCATTGGCGGCAAAGCTCGCCCCCGAAGGGGCACAGGCGAGGGCCCTGGCGCTGATGGTTGGAGGTGTTTCTCTGGCTTCTGTGCTTGGGATGCCCCTTGGAACCCTCATCGGTATTCATTGGGGCTGGAGAAGCGCTTTTTGGGCAGTGGGCGTATTGGGGGTGTTGGTGTGGGGGGTAATGGCTCGTTGTTTGCCTTCGCTTCCTAGTGATAATACAAATAACTTTAGCCTGTTACCCGGTCTTTTGAAAAATAAACAGATTTTAGTCATCTATGCGGCCACGGCCTTTTTTGTGACGGGCCATTTTACGGTTTTTTCCTACCTAGTCCCATTTTTCAAAAACTTTGGCGGTTATGACGAAAACAGCGTGGTCTTGTTTCTCCTTATTCTTGGTGGTTCAGGCGCTTTGGGGGGCTATTTGGCTACGAAATTCGCTGATAAAAAGCCAATACCAGCGATTTTATGCTGTCTGGCGGTTGTAGGGCTCATTTTAGTTAGCATAAAGAGCGCCAGTTCTCTGATTGGGGCGCTGATTTTTTTATGCGTATGCTGGGGAGCCGCCATGGCGGCTATTAGCCTTATTTTACAGATGCTTATATTGGGCCAAGCTAAAAAAACCGCCGATATGGGGATAGCGCTTTATTCCAGTATTTTTAACGTCGGCATAGGGGGCGGCGCTTTCATCGGGAGTCATGTATTTACCCTCTATGGCATCGAAAATATTGGATACGCCGGTTCATTTTTCTTCATCGGAGCCATAGCGTCGGGACTTTTACTCTATCGCATACAGAGGGGGGGCGAGGGCGCGAGTGAAAATAACTGAGTAACCGAGTAGTTGGAAAGATGGAATAATTGATAATTGAGTCGTTAACTGACTGATTGAGCGCGCATTGCAAGAAAGCTCCAGAACCACTGTTGTGGCGATGGAGCTTTCTTTATAGTGGGTTTCGGTGTGGTTAGGATTGATTGTGAGTTACTTTCGGCAAGGGAGGGTTGACATAAACGTTTTTATGGCAGGTAAGGGTGGATGTGTCGTCCTTACTATTCTTTTACTGCCCTTCTTCATACAGTCCTTCTATACTAGCCTTCTACGCTACCCTAACCCACCTGTAAAAGGCGGATTTTGCTTTGACTGGTGGGCTTTGCCTTACATCTTTCCTTTGAAATCTTCGACCGTTTTTTCTTGCTCTAAATGTTCTAGCAGAGAAGCTTCGTAAAGATGAAGGGGAAGCTGATTTTTCATGGCTTTTGTCATCCCCGTTGCGTCAAAGCGAATACCCACAGGGGCCGAGAATATTTTTTCGGCTTGCTGACGAGCCTTGAGGCAAAGTTCAAGAGCCTTTTCCGCGCCTTCTGTGCCAACGGCAGGAGCAAAATAGACATAGGGTGTCGGTTCTTTTGCATAGGCTTGCATGCGTTCCACAGGAGTGGCATGCGCCAGTAAGGGAATAAGGCGGAGTTGGGGGCAAGTGGCGCGAAGCTGGTCTTCTTCGCCAAGGGGCAAGTCGTAAATGAGTAAACTGCTTATGCCAAGCTTTTGGCAATTCGCGCCAAGTTGCTTGAGTCCGTGCTGTAAAAAGTTGTTGTAATAGCCCACCAAAACGAGACGGCGAGTTACAGAAGAGGGGAGCCCCTCAAGGGCGGCAAAAATAGCGCTTAAATTAATGCCTTGCTGAACAGCTTTAAGGCCGAGGCGTTCAGCCACGGGCCCGTCAGCCACAGGGTCGGAAAAAGGTACCCCGACTTCAATGGCATCAAAGGTTTCAGCAAGGTCTTTTACAATGAGGGCGAAGGTTTCTGGGCTGGGGAAACCAGCTGTGATATAGGCAATCTTCACGGCGCGCATTTCTTGGCGGGCTTTGGTGATGGCGGTATCAATGCCGTAAGCTTCGGATTCGGAGGGAGTCACTCTAGTTGGTGATGGCGTAGACATATTGTTTTCCTTATTTCTTAAAAAGAGCTGAAAGTTATCAGAGGGTAAGTCAACCTCAGAGGATAGTCGCCCGCAAAGGGCCGTTGTTCGTAGCAGGCAGTCGCCCCTTATGGTCAGTCTTCCCTAAGGGATAGTCATTGGTAGAGGCCTGTTTGAGAAATTGCTTTTTAAAACCTTCTCTGTTCTCGTCTTATACGGTCAAATCCTATGGGGTGAGCCAATTCTTTACAGTCTTCTTTCTTGTTTTTTAGGTCATGTGCCGTGGTTAATAACGCTTAGCGTAAGCTTAAAAGCTCACGAACATGATCGAGGTCTTTATCCCCGCGACCTGAAAGGTTAACAACCACCTGAGAGCCTTTGGCGAAATCTTCTGGATGTTCCAGCACATAGGCAAGAGCATGAGAAGATTCAAGGGCGGGTAAAATCCCTTCATGGCGGCAAAGGGTTTGGAAGGCTCGCAGGGCTTCTTCATCAATGACAATCTTATATTCCGCGCGTTTAATGGAGTGTAGGTAGGAGTGCTCGGGCCCGATGCCGGGATAATCGAGTCCGGCGGAAACCGACTCCGATGGTTCAACTTGCCCGTCGGGATTTTGCAAAAGAAGGCTGTATTGACCGTGCAAAACACCGGGACTGCCAAGGTTGATTGGAGCAGAAGTGTAACAGCCGGGCTTGCCCGTGCCGCCAGCTTCAATGCCAATGAGGCGCACGCCGTCACAAGCGGCGTCGCTGGCAAAGGGATAAAACATGCCAATGGCGTTTGAGCCACCACCAACGCAGGCCACAACGGCGTCGGGCAATTGACCCGCTCGCTCTAGGCACTGTTCTTTGGTTTCTTGGCCTATGACGGACTGTAGGTCGCGCACAAGGGTGGGGAAGGGGTGGGGGCCCGCGGCTGTGCCAAAGCAATACATGGTTGTTTCAAGCTCCATTATCCAGGCGCGCA
>CAZYJQ010000027.1:0-18544 GCA_964647835.1 uncultured Desulfovibrio sp.
GAGCCTTACAGGCGCATATGAAAAACCCCCGGCTATGCCGGGGGATAATTATTTTTGCGAGCTGAATACGCCAGTCTTCCTCTGACCCTCGCCAGGCAAGCTTCACCTTTATGCCTCTGCCTTCTCCCCCATTGCCAGATAGGAAAACGATGCTTATGTGGTGAAAACTGCAGCCTATACATTGTATTGCGTAGACTAAGCTTTCAGTGTCAATGGCTATATTCATTGGTTATGTCCATTTGGTAAGCGCAATGAACAAGCCCAGCGGTCAGCCTGAGTGCTCAAGTTTTATGGCCAAAGATAGTGGCACATAGCTTTTTTGGGCGGTGGCGAGTGTCAAACCAGACCAGTCTGCCAAGAGCCTTGTCAAGGGCTTTGCCAAGGCTTTTCTTGCCAGTGGGGGCTAATCAAGGTATAGCTCTTTTTTCATGGCACAACCGCTGAGAGGCGCATTCGTGACGAGGTTTACTCTGGTTTCGGGCAAAGCTCTTAGGCTTATGAAACTCTGAATTGACAAAGGTCACGCTCTCTTTCTTTCTCTCCTTTGTTTCTCGGCTTTGGTTTCCAGGTGCCTGCTTTAAAAGGTTTTGTCCTGCGCCTCTTTTGTTTTTCATGCCCGTCACTGTCATATTGCTGGACGCAGGCTTACGCCACAGGACTCACTACCTCGTAACCAAGGTAGAAATATACTCTCGAAAAGATTTTGCCATTTGGCAATAGGGGAATTGTATGGATTTACAAGGGATTATGGCAGGGGTGGAAACCTTTTTGCTGGCGGCTATCCCCGCTTTGATTGGGATGATGTGCCACGAGGTAGCGCACGGTTGGGTGGCCTTTCGCCTTGGCGACCCCACAGCCAAGCTCATGGGGCGTTTGTCCCTCAACCCCATTAAGCATATTGATCCCATGGGGCTCCTTATGTTTATTTTTACCGCCATGTACACCCGTTTTATTTTTGGCTGGGCCAAGCCTGTGCCTGTTCAATCCCGCTATTTTGCCAATCAGCGCACAGGAATGATGCTGGTGGCTGTTGCCGGGCCTTTAACGAACTTTGTCTTGGCCTTGCTCAGCGCCTTTGCCTTACGCATGGTCATGGGAACCTTTTCCTATGGGGGCGAGTTGTCCTTTGTGCAATACGCTCTTTTTAATATGCTTTATTTTGGCGTATGGATAAACTGCGTCTTGGCGATTTTTAACCTGCTCCCCATCCCTCCTTTGGACGGGAGCCATATTCTCACAGGTTTTTTACCCGATAGTTTGGCGCGAGCCTACTGGGGATTAGGGCGCTACAGCATGGTTTTGGTTATTCTGCTGGTGGCGAGCGGAGCTTTGGGTTCTGTTCTCATTCCGCTGGTTCTAGGGTGTGCTCGTTTTATTTGTTTGCTTGCTGGGGTAAACCCCGATGCAATAGGTTTTGTGTAATAACTTTCCGATAGCTTTGCGGTTCGGAGTATTTTTATAGTGCGGAGGCTCAATTATTATGGCTAATTCTCCTTCAATTGAAAGGGCTGTTTCAGGAATGCGTCCCACGGGCGCGCTTCATCTTGGTCACTATTTCGGCGCGTTGGTAAACTGGGTGAAGATGCAGGAAACCATGGAAACCTTGTTTTTCGTTGCCGACTGGCACGCCCTGACCACTGAATACGCCAACCCTAAAAAAGTGCACGACGCCATCCCTGAGATGGTGAAGGACTGGATAGTGGCTGGCCTCGACCCCGAACGAGCCGTTATTTTTCAGCAGTCGCATGTCAAAGAACACGCGGAATTGCATCTTCTGCTTTCCATGATGACCCCCACCGGTTGGCTGGAACGTTGCCCCACCTATAAGGAGCAGTTGCAGCAGCTGGCTGACAAAGACATCACAACCTACGGGTTTTTGGGCTACCCTGTTCTCATGACTTCTGACATCATTATGTATAAGCCCAAATGGGTTCCCGTTGGGCAAGACCAGTTGCCCCACTTGGAGATGAGCCGTGAAATTTGCCGTCGGTTTAATAACCTTTACGGCGACTATTTTCCTGAACCAGAAGCGCACCTCACACCTGCGGCGAAGTGCCCGGGCCTTGACGGTCGTAAAATGTCTAAAAGTTATAATAACGGCATTCTGCTCAGTGAAAGCATGGAGTCCATTAGGCCGAAGATTAAAGGCATGCTGACGGACAAAGCGCGTGTGCGTAAGTCAGACCCTGGCAACCCCAAGGACTGTAACCTCTTTCCTTACCATGAGTTGCTTACCGATAAGGATACGCAAGCGGAAATTTGCAGCGGATGCACCAGCGCCAGCCTCGGTTGTGTGCAGTGCAAGGATATTTTGTTGGAAGGCTTGGAACGTTTTCTCGCTCCCATGCAAGAACGCCGCGCGGAGCTGGATACAAAGCCCGGCTTCATTACTGAAGTTTTGGCGGCGGGCAATGACAAGGCTCGGGCCTTGGCACAGCAAACATTAGCCGACGTTCGAGAACGCATGGGCTTGTCATAAAGAAATCGGCTGGTCCGGAAAAATGGCAGATTCCTGCCATTTTTTCTTTGGTTATAAGACGAAGAGAGCGAGAGCCGGTAAGAGGGTAAGCAATGCCTCCGGCGGCCAAAGGGATTGCATCCCTTTGGAATCCCCGAGTGGTGGGTAAGTGGGCTATGGAGTAAATAACCACGCAGACTTCCCCTTTGAGGGGTGCAGGGGAAATCATTTTCTCGCAATCATAGCCATAACACTGTGAAATAAATATATTTATTTCACAGTGTTATTTTTCATACTCAAGAAGATACTCAATATATTTGCCGCTGGAGGCCAAGAATCCCGTAGAGTTTCCCGCCGCTCCTTGTTGGACATTGCCCCTTTACAGGGCCATTTTCCAATAAAGGCCAGCGAGGACATGCGAACATATGCTTGAAGCGCATACTATTAATAGCCTGGAAAATCAGGCAAGCCCACCCGTTGAACGTCTATATTGGATAACCGCGTCCAGTAGCGCCCACGGCAAGCCGGGATTCAAAAACCGTCACAGCCTAAAATTTTTTATGCAATAATATCGGTATATTATTAAAATCCGCCAACTTTTTTCATCACATTTTTTTATTTTATTTTTCAATCAGTTACACAAAGAGGCGGACAGCATCGGACGGCGTTGCACAAGCAAACCGGAAATAAGATCCTGTTTACTTTAAATAAATCATGTATATAGTCCACTGTGCCCGGATGAATACCAACTTCTCCAGGTTTACCGATACCGTAACGCCCCGGAAAGTCCCCGCGCTTCGGACCTAAACCACTGAAAGCCTCGCGCTTCAATAGAGAGAGCCAAGCGCTCCTTTGACTCGATGTCCAAGGCAGCTCTTTTTTTCTCTCTTTTAACCGCACGAGGCTTTTTATGTCACAGAACCAATCCCCCATTCCTACTTACGGCTTTCTTCGTTTACCGCAAATTCTCGCCATCTTCCCCATAAGCAAAAGCGCGTGGTGGGAAGGCTGCCGTACAGGCCGTTATCCCAAGCCCGTCAAGCTCGGCCCCCGCACAACCGCCTGGAAAGCCGAGGATATAGCCGCGCTTATCAACCGCGTCAGCAGCCAGCGGCACGGAAACAACGGCAATGACCAACGCTAACGTCTATCCCGGCTTTGCGGAGGACAGGGCCATTGTCGAAGCCGGAAAGGTGCTGGAAGCCGTGCGGCAGCATGGCGCTTATTCCAGCGTGGTTTTTGACAGCCCTGTAACTCAGGCGGTGATTGTCCGCGCCTACGGAGGCTGGGCAAGACTCTGTTCCGAATGTGACGCGAAGGGCTTTCGCCGGGAGTTCGCCCGTACTTGGACGGCATACTACCGCCAGAGCGTAAGACTGTTCGGCCACCTTCCCGGCTTTGTCGAAACCGCCAACCGCAGCAACGGCTATTATGAACACATCCCGCCGCCCATATTGATAGGCGACCCGGACACGGCCCGCGCCGTATTGGAAGCGGCGAAGGAGGAAAACGATGGATAAGCGGGCGGCAGCTATAGACCTGAACAAGTTGAAACAAAAGAACGCGGGCAAAGTGCAATTCAACATCGTGCGGGAAGAAGTACTCGCGCTGTTGGACAAAGGCTACAGCCGCCGCGCTCTCCATGACGTACTGCGTGAAAAGAGCCTGTTTACCGGCTCATACCGTCGTTTCTGCGAATATGTGCAGGGCATCGGGAGCCGGGAACGCGGCCAGGAAACGCCGGAACCGGCTCTTGCCGCGCTTGAAAAAGTCACGCCCCCCGTGCCAGCGCCCACACCAACCGCGCCACCGGCACCGCCACGGCCTGAAACAGTTACGCCACTCACGTCCACGACCCCACAAACGTCACAGCAGGAAAAACCGGCATCGGGCGGCTTTGTCCATTCCACCCCAAACCATAGCGACCTATTTTAAGGAAATACCATGAGTACGATACACACAGTCATTCAAAGCAAAAGCGTAGGCAAAACTATTGCGGCTATGACACTGGCCCATTACCTGCGGGACGAGCGCGGCAAGACCGTGTTTTGCCTGGATACGGATACCCTGAACGATTCCCTGGCCAGCTTCGCGGCTCTGCATGCCGTCAAGGTGGAGATACCCGCACTGGCTGATTATTGCAGGACGATACCACCAGAAATCGAGCACGTTGTCATAGACACCAGCATCAGCGGTTTCCTGCCGTTCTGTTCCAGTTTACGAGATTCGTTTCTCCCGGCCCTGGCCGAAGCAGGGCACAGCTTGCGCCTTCATACCATCGTTACCGGCGGCCCGTCAGCGGTAGAAACCTTCAACGGTTTTCGGACGCTGGCGGGCAACTTTCCCGATTTGCCAATCACCGTTTGGCTGAATCCTTTTTGGGGGGAAGTGGCCTTGCAAGACAGACCGTTTGAGGATTGCAAAGTGTACCAGGAGCACATTCGCTCCGTACATTCCCTGGTACGGATGCGCGACAATGTTTCGACGTTTTTGTGGGACTTTGAACGGATGTTGACCCGCCGCCTGACCTTCAAAGAAATGCTTAAGGCTGACGACTCTTCCATCGTAACGCGTTCACGCATTTTGCGGATATGGAATCATATGATTGAACAATTGGATTGCGCGGCAATCTGCGATTAGTTGCGCCCAATCTAGCGGTTAATTGCGATGAACCGGAGAGGCAGGACAGAGGAAGTACATGTACTTCCCGTCCTGCCCTCCGGGGGTAAAGAGGCTTATTCGCAGTCTTCGACCGCTCAACGCCAAGACAAAGAGAGGCAAAATGCCGTCAAAAAAACCACGCATTACCGTGTATCTTTCACCGGAGGAACACGCCCAAATATCGGAGTTCGCCGCCCGGGCGGGAATCTCCCTTTCGACCTTCGCCAAGCGGGTATGCACCGGCATTCCCGTTCCCACCTTGGAACACAAACAGGCCGTGCAGGACATAATCAAGGCCCGCGCCGACCTCGGCAGGCTCGGTGGACTTCTCAAGCAAGCCATAGCGGCGGACGGCGACAAGCACACTTTGTACCGCCTGTTGCGCGAAGTTGACGCCGGGATGCGCGAACTGAAAGCCGCCGCCATGAGGATTACATGATCAGCAAGCACGTTCCCTACGAAGCCGCGCACGACAACTACGGCGCTCTGGCCCGTTACATTGCGGACGCCGGCCACGAAGGGGAAAAATGCCTTGCGAGCTGGTGCGCCGGATGCGCCGCCGATGACGATTACGAGCTCGCCATAATCGAGGCCCAAGCCGCGCAAGCCCTGAACACGCGCAGCCAAAAGGAAAAAACCTATCATCTGCTTATCAGCTTTCGCCCGGAGGACGAAGCCAAACTAACGCCGGAAGCGTTCAAGGCCATTGAGGAACGCTTTGCACGGGCTCTCGGTTTCTCCGAACATCAGCGCCATTGCGGGATTCATAAGAATACCAACAATATTCATATGCACGTTGCCTACAACATGATCTCTATAGAGTTATCCCATAGTGTCCGGGGATGTGTAAAAAGCACGTTATTTCAAGAAATTATCAACGCAATACAAGTAAGGCAATCCACTAACGGCCATTGATGAACCCCACAAATAGGGGTTCATCAGGGGTATTGAAGAAATTTTTAGGGGGTTGTTCTTGAGGAGGGCTAACTCTATGGCACGACTGGTAAAACCGCTGACGGCCACTCAGGTGCAGAACGCGAAACCCAAAGAATCCATGTATAAACTCTTTGACGGCGGCGGCCTATTCTTACAGGTTACTCCGGCTGGTGGCAAGCACTGGAAACTGAAATACCGCAGAGATGACGGCAAGGAAGGCCTGTTGTCCTTTGGCACGTATCCGGACGTGTCGTTGGAGCAGGCCCGAAAAAAGCGTGACGAGGCCAGGGCGCAGAGGGCGGCGGGCCTTGACCCTGCCGAAGCCAAACGCCGAGAAAAGCTGGAACGCACCGACAGAGCCAAAAACACCTTTGAAGCAGTCGCCGGGGAGTGGTTGGAGGTGCATAGTTCGAAGGTAGCGGAGAAGTCGTTGCTCCGCTATAAATACCTGTTGGAAAAATACGCCTTCCCGCTGTTAGGGAAAATGCCCGTGAACAGCTTGAAATCTCCTGATTTCCTTGAAGTCATGCGCCGCGTTGAAGCCATGAATCATTTGGCGTCAGTAAGGTTTATATATTCGGCGTGCGGCATGGTCATGCGCTTTGCCGCAGCAACAGGGCGGGCAGATTTTGACCCTTTGCCCGCCTTGCGGGGAAGTATGAAAAGTCACAAACCCAAGCATCACGCGGCCACTACAAAACCGGAGGAAGTCGGGCGAATTTTGCGGATACTGTGGCAGTATCGCGGCACATATGTAATAACCGCCGCCTTGAAAATCTCCCCGTATGTATTTGTGCGGCCCGGTGAATTGCGTAAAGCGAAATGGGAAGAGATAGATTTTGACGCCTGCGAGTGGCGTTATCATGTGACCAAAACAAACATTCCGCATATCGTTCCCCTTGCTCCGCAAGTCATGTCAATATTGAAAGAACTGCACCCGCTTACCTGCCACAAGGAGTATGTGTTTCCCAGCTTGCGGGAGGCGCGTAAGCCCATGAGCCATAGCGCCATTGTCTATGCGCTGCGTGGCGCGGGCATCGGTGCTGATGAACTGACCGCGCACGGATTCAGGGCTATGGCCCGTACCCTGCTTGATGAAGTTCTCGGTGAGCGATACGATCTTATAGAGCACCAGTTGGCGCACACTGTACGCGACCCTAACGGGCGGGCCTACAATCGTACGCAGCATCTGCCGGAACGACATCGTATGATGAGACGCTGGGCAGTGTATCTGGATAATCTCCGGGAAGGCAAAAACGTGATACCGCCTTTTGAGGTGGAGGCATAGCGCATGACCCGGCCAAAAAATTCCAGGCTGCACGGCTGGACATGAAAGAGTTTATGTTTATCTTCTGATGCAGCAAGCCCCGTGCTTCTTTTGCAGAGAGCCTATGCGCTCCTTTGACCACAGTGTCCGAGGAGCGCATTTTTTTGTTCTGTAACCGCAGGAGGCTTTATATGCCACAACAACCGTCTATCCCCGCTTATGGTTTTCTTCGCCTGCCCCAGGTTCTCGCCATCATCCCCATCAGCAAAAGTGCATGGTGGGAAGGCTGCCGTACCGGGCGCTTCCCCAAGCCCATAAAGCTTGCTCCCCGCACCACCGTCTGGAGGGTTGAAGACATCACCGCTCTGGTGAAGCGTTTCGGCAATTCGGACGAGAGCAAGGAGGCGTTATGAGCAGCACACGTCTTGAGAAGCAGGTAGAAAAACTGGAAGCGGAACTGAAAGAGAAAAAAGCGCAAATATCGCGTGAGAAGCGTAAGGAGCGTGGTGGTCAACTGGTGGCCCTTGGAATTATGGTTGAGGTGGCTTTCAAGGGATTGACTCCAGAGGGAAAAGCCAAATTGCGCAGTTGGGCTGAACCGCTGGACGCCCGCAACAAGCAGCGTGTTCTGGCCGCCTTCGAGCGTTTGGGCCTGGAAGAAAGAGCGCCGGAAGCAGCGCCACAAGCAGAGCAGACACAATCCCTCAACGAAGTGAGGGCGCACTTACCAGTTTCCTCCGGAAACTGAGTGCGCTCTGCGAGGCTTCAGAGGTAATCGCATGGCGATATACCACCTGACGGCGAAAACCGTATCCCGTGGCGAGAGTGCCAGCGCCGCCGTGCGCAGCGACTATATTGAGCGCTCCGGCAGGTACGCCAGCGACCACGCCGAACTGCTTCACAAAGGTCATGGCCATATGCCTGCCTGGGCGGAAAGCTGCCCCCGGAATTACTGGGAGGCCGCTGACGCCCACGAGCGGGCAAATGGCAGGCTGTTCAAACAGCTTGAATTCGCCTTGCCCAAGGAGCTTTCGGCAGAGCAACAAACAGCCCTGGCCGCTTCTTTCTGCCGGGAAATGGCTCATACCAAAGATGGCCCCCTGCCATACAGTTTCGCTGTACATAAAGGCCATGACAAGGAAAATCCGCACTGCCATTTGCTGATTTCCGAACGGGTAAACGATGGTATCAGCCGTGAACCCGGCTTGTGGTTCAAGCGGGCCGCACCAGACCCCGCAAAAGGTGGGGCGAAAAAGACCAATGAACTGCGTCCCAGAGAATGGCTTTTGCAGTGTCGGGAACTATGGGCGGAACGGGCTAATAATGCCTTACGTCTGGCCGGACATGAGTCTCGAATCGACCACCGGACGCTGGAAGCCCAGGGCATTGACCGTGTGCCGACCACACACCTGGGGCCAAGCGTTGCGGCTTTGGAGCGGCAGGGAATCCGCACAATGCGTGGCAACCGGAACCGCCAACGGGAAGAGGAAGCGTTGGAAGCTGTCAAGGCACAATGGGCAGCGAAAATTGACGCTCTGCGGGCGGAAAAACTTCCACGGAACAAGCTCTTTGCCCTGGTGAAACTGGCCCGCACCCATGAGGCGGAAGAGCTTGCCCAGGCAAGGCGTGACCTTGCCCTCAAGCGCTCCGGTGGAAGGGAAAACATCTACTCCACACTGCAAGAAATCCGGGCAGAATACGCCGCCAAGGCCACAGCCATTCAGAAAAATAATCAGCTCATGGCCAAGAGCAAAACAGGCTTGCTCGCCATCCTGAAAATGCAGCAGCTCGCCGCCGAGGATTCTGTCCAGAGCAGAGAGAATCCGTTCGCTGGGGCCAAGGGCGATATAGACGCCAAGGGCAATGTGCTGTTCACGTTGGCCGGGGGTGGGCTTGTGCGTGATTCCGGTATGGAAGTCACCTTCAGCGCCGGAGATCAAGCCGCCCACTCCGCCGCCGTGCGTTATGCCCAGGCCAAATGGGGGCAGAACGCCACGGTGGATGAAAGCCGCAACAGGATCTGCCGAGCACCCATCTTCGCCAAGGCGCAATCATACATTCCCGTAGCCCCTGCGCAGGAAAAAACGCCTGAGATCAAGCCCGCTCCCGTCCCAACGGTTGAGGAATGTCAGGCCGTGCTTTTGGCAATCGCCAAGCAAGAGCCAACGCCCAAGGTGGAGAGCTATTATCAGGCGCAGATTAAGCCCTATCTGGAGTACTTTGCCGAGGCGGACAACAAGGCCGAGGCCTTTACCTTCTGCCGGGAACGGATGCAGGCAGACGTGACCACCGAAGCCCCACGACTGAAAGAAATGAGCCGGGAGCTTTCCGAGCGCTTACGCCGCTTGGGCGGCACAGGCTCACAGCAAATAGCCCTGGAACAGGAGGCCATGAACCATATCCGCCTTGCCCCGGATCGGGAACAGGCCTTTGCGGAAGTGAGCAAGGGAATAGATATGGCTTTGGAAAGAAGCCGGGGGCTGGGGCGAGGTTGATACGTCACACCGAGCCGTGTGATGGCATTTTTAAGCGTTGAACATCCATAGGCTGTGAATAAGCCGCCCCACAGGGCAGACACCGGGAAAGATAGACATTTATAATTAGCTATTCCTCTGCATTACTCTCTATACTTCGGGATGCTAAAATATTGCTACGCTACATATGCGTATGGCAAAGTATGCGAAACAATTCTTGTGCAGTACTCATGCGTTAGCAAATCACCTTAAATGCATACAGTATGCCACACGAAATGTTGATTTATATGCAGTATATAATTATAGATCAATAGTAATACACGCCAGACTTGCTATTGTAATTGCCAATTTCAGACAAATCAATCCTTAAATATTGTGGAGACACGATATCAATACATTCCTCAATGTCATAGTCTTCAATATCAAAATTTGCGACTTGCGTGCCAATATTAATATTGACTTCAACTACAACACTTGATTCGATCACTCCGCTTATTGATTCTGTATAGAATATATTTTTTGAATCGGAGTCCCTGTGCCAAGAGTCAGAATCCAAATAGCTAACTTCTGTATAATACTTTATGGTGTATAACAAATTAATCTCATTATCTGTTACAGAAATAACTTCACCATCGCTTATGTTCTCAATAGAAAAATCTAGTACTTCAAAAGAAATAGCTTCGGAATCATCTAAAGGTTCTTTTTCAATGTCATTAAAATACTGTTTTATCTTTTCGTGGATACATTTTTCTGCTTCTTCATTTAACATCCGAAGAATCACTGGTTTTTCTAGTAGGGGATCTCTTCTGTTTAGCTCCTCTATAAGTTTTATGTCATTGCCAACAAGACATACACCTACATCAGAGCAATATGATTCCCAATCTTTATCACACGAAACAATTATTATGGACTCAGCAGGAGCGTTTTTATCTTTAAAATACTTAAATATGCTTAATAGTGCCATTGCATCTGGGAATTCTGCTTTTTTCTTTTCTGAAAAAGGAGGTTTCTGCGAAAAATATCTATTCCATAAGTCGTCCGTACATTCTTTTTCATTTTTTATAACTTCGATGCTAAGCTCATCAAGGAAATGTTCATATTGATTTTTTGCTATTGCATGTACCTCATCAGAAAACTTCTCTAAATTATGAAAACTGATTTTCAACAATTCTTTTCTTATCATCTCTGGGATTTTATTAACACTAGACTCAACTCTAATACTATCTTTAAGCAAATGATTCCTTATCTCGCAATCAATAATTTGCGGTAGATATACCTCAATTCGTTTATGTACTTCTACTCCGTTTTTTATTCTTTTAAAAACAGCAGAGTCATAGTTATAGTTTTTACTTTCCAAATATGACGTATCAAAAACTATTTGTATTTTGTCTTGCATGTCAACAAACCTGCTTATTTTTTAATATATAGAGTGTTGGTGGATACTCTGGGATATGTAAAAGGCACGCTTTTGGTTCAAATAAAGTTGAGGATTGTTGTGCCTGTAACAATTCAGAGAGGTGCTACTAGTACCTGTGAAAAGTATGCAGTAAAAGGCCATAAAATACAATACTAGCACCCCTCAGTGCGATCAAAAAATTTCACTGGGGGTGTAATACATTTATGCCCGCCTATAGCCCAAAGATATTGCATTTTTGAACTATGGCTACTTTTTTACGTCCATCGCTGTCCATCTATACCCGTAGAAAATGCTGGTATTCGTGCTGGTTAAAATATTTTCAAGTTTATTTTATTGTAATAAATTTATATAGTTATGTTTTTTTATCAAGGCCTGATGAAAAAGTCTGTTTGAGGTACGAAAAGCATAAGCAAGCAGCCTCATGCTATGTATAGCGCGAGGCTGCTCCTTGTTACCTACTCGATATAATAGACAGCCAAAAACGTTTTAACAGCATCGTGCAATGTCAATGCAGAAGCAGCAAGCGCCTTACTTTTTAGAGCCGGAGGTGCAGGATGTTCAGTAATCCGTTTTTCAGTAATCATAAACATCAAAGTTATCAAATTCTGCGCGTGTTCCTCAAACTGTCGAATTATGTTGCTATCGAGCCTGTTCATAGGTTCTCCTTAGAGAAGCCGCTTATGCGCACCCGAACCGGCCGGTTATGCGACTTGCACAAGTGCAGGCGCAACGGAAAACGCGTGTACGACTTATGTAGGGTTGTGCGGCAATCGCCGCGTTTGCTCCTAAAGCGCACTCAAGGAAAATTTGAATTATGTTGCGATGTTCCCGCTGCTGAGCTTTGATCTTGTGAAAAATGCAAGGTTGAGTTGTGAATATGGTAGTGTGTTGTAATCCCAACAGCGTCTAAGAAATCTTTGTCATGAGAAACCAGTATCAGTGCTCCGGGAAACTCCTGTAATACCGAGATGACATGTTGCCGTGTTTCCCGATCAAGGTTGTTTGTCATTTCATCAAGCAATAAGAGTTGTGGCGAGCGGGCCGCAAGGACCGCTAAACAAAGACGAGCCCGCTCTCCACCGGAAAGCAGGCTGATCTGGCAATTGACTTCTTCATTCTTTCTAAACAAGAAATTATTTAGATGCCGCCGCACATCAACATATGCACTGTTGGGCATGCCTTCGTGCACGATTTCGAGAACAGTACTATCATTCTCCTTGGCATTCTGGAGCAAAGAATAGCGTTGATCCAGGTAGCAAACCTGTTCATGTGGCGGTACATCCCAGAATCCTTTCCGTATCACTTCTGGCGAATGCATAATCGCTTGTAACAATGTAGATTTGCCAGAACCGTTGTTGCCATGCAGGGCAATGCGTTCATTGCTGCTTATGGCAAGACTGACTTTTCTCAAAATTTCTCTGCTATCGTAAAGAACCGTTCCATCAGCGATTGTAACTATATTTTTTTGCCCGCCAGCCTCTCCATAGATTTGAAACTTGGGCTGCAACTCTTCGCGTCGCCTGCGGTTTTTCAGATTTTTTTCAACTTGTTTTTGCTCGTCATGCATGCGTTGCAGAGCTTTACCAGAACTTTGCTCTCCCCAATTTTTGACAGTTCCCAGTTGCATTTTGTCGTTACCAAATTTTTTTGCGCCCTGGTGCTTGCCCCGCGCCGCCTTGGTCTGCTTTTTTTGAATTGCTTCCTTAAGCTTTTTCTTCTGCTGCCTGAGAGATCTTTCTTCTGCTTCCTCTCTGGCATGCCTTTTTTGTTGTAGAACGAGATAGTCGTCAAAGTTTCCGCCAAATACTGACAGTTTACCGTCATGGATATGCCAAAGAGTCTCCATGTCTCTCAGTAGCGCGGCATCATGGGAGGCGATGATCAGAGTGCCGCCGTAAGCTTTTATTAAACGCAAAAGTCCAGCTCGATGCTGCTGGTCGAGATGGTTGCTTGGCTCATCAAGAAGCAACACGTCTGGCTTTTGTGCGAACGCTTCGGACAACGCATGATACAGCGATTCCCCGCCGCTGTGCTGAACGCCAGAACAATCAGTAGATTCCGGAACAGCCTGCGGCACATACGCCATATTAATATTGGATGGAATGTTAATATCGCCTTCAGGGCAGGGAGACAGGCCACACAGAATACGAAGCAGCGTGGATTTCCCGCAACCATTTTGCCCCATGAGTCCAACTCTTGAGCCGGGGGACAAAACGAGGGAAACACGCTCAAAGCAAATTTTGTGCGGTAAAAAGAGCGCAACGTTGCGCAAGGTGATGGGAAGCATAAAGTCTCGCTTGGTCAGGGTGCTTTCTTTACCCGTGCAGGCACGGGAAACCGCATCCAAACCACATCTCAAAAACGCTGCATGCAGCAACGTTTCATAATACTCTCTATTTGTTATCTGAGAGTATTATTCAGGGGATGTGGCTAGCGAGACTTCTTCATTGATACACTCGTTGTAGAGTTAATGATTCATTTCTAATAGTTAACTTGGTGTGAAATGTCAAGCAGACCCTACCGATACCCCGTTACATACATAGGGTAACACCTAAAACTCTCTTCATGGGGTCAACTCCTTTTATCTTTGCGTTGAGCCCACCAGGGCGAATAAGCGAGCCCCGCCTCCTTGAACAACCACCGAAAGATGAAATCTATTAAACAATTAACGCACACTACCCATTATGGGCATTGTTATATGTTACGTCATTTGTGGGCAATAATTTACATCAGTACATTTGTATAGCTCCATAAAAATAGAATTCAACCCTCTTCTCGAAGCATTAACCATAAAAGTCTAATAACGCTTTTGACAGACGATGCAGGCCGCTTTTCATTTTACTGGCTCCCGTTGCCTGAAAAGATTCTTTTTCATCCGCAAGATTTGGGGGTGCATATAGGGGGTTTATGTGCAATGTGAATGTTTTAATACTCTGTAATTAAAAGGATTAAGTTTGTTCTTGACATTACAACATGATACACCCGCGAAGTCTCAAGCGTCATGCGCCTTACTTTGATTTTCCTAAAATGCACCAGGCTTGCCGGGCCATTGAACAAAAATATGGTCTGGCGGTCGATGAAGGCATGGAGCCGGGCTGCCCTAAAAAGGATGGCCTGGCCTCGGCCAAAGTCAAAAGAATCGAGGCCCAAACCGGTCAGGAAAGCTTATTCAGCTACATCCTGCGCCATAAGCCGGAGATAATGGCCGCTGTGGATCAGGCGGCAAACTGGCCAGCCGTTCATGAAGGCTTTTTAAAATACGGGCTCATTCTTAAACCTTCCGGCAACGGCTTGACCATCAAAGACCGCTTTGGTAAGCACTACGCCAAACCAAGCCAGATCGACCGCAGCCTAAGCAAAGGCAAACTTTGTGAGCGCCTGGGTGCATTTGAGGAGGCCGTGCCAAACCTGTTTAACTCCGTCAAGCCAATCGAGACTTATACCGCCTTGCCGCTTCACCAAGGGCCAGAGCGAGATAATCTCTACGCCATGTTTCAAGATGAGATGAAGCGCCGTCAAGAAGCCCTGGATGAAATTAAAGGGGAAAGTGCCCGAAGATATGCGGACATAAAAGAACGCTGGAAGCTCAAACGCCAGGAGATCAAGCGGCTGCCCATGATGAAGATAGACCGGCAACGGCTTGAGCTCTCCATCAAAAAACGGGAACAGGACGAACTGGGCCAAATGAGAGCCCAAATGGCCGATGCCCGAAACAAGGTCAGGGCCGATATTCCCTACACCTCGTGGGGGAAATGCTTGCAACACAAAGCCGCCTTGGGTGACGAAACCGCCCTGGCTATTCTGCGCTCAAAAAAAGAAGTAGTACAGCCGGAAAAGCAACAATCCTTTATCGCTCCATCTGCCCCGAAAGCGGCTATCAATTGGCTGGAAAAGCAGCGAGAAATTTTAGAGGCTCCGGGTATTTCCGTCAGACACCGTCAGTCGCTTCTGGCGATTGTCAAGATGCGGGAACTGATGGAACGCGATACCCCATCAGGTCAAGCGGTACCAAATTTTACTTACTCCATAGACACTAAAGGCACAGTTATTTTCAAGCTGGCCAGCGGCGGCACCATCCGCGATACCGGCAAAGAAATCCATTTCAGCAATAGTAATCAAAACGCCAAAACATTGGCCGAAAAATACGCCAAGGTTAAATGGGGATCACTTACTGACATTACCAACGCCAATGTCATAAAAACAAGAAAATACTCAAAGCGCAAAAACTTTTCCAAAGAAAGATAAGCAGCGTCACCATGTCAACCAAAACACTATAAAAGCTATTTTTGTCAATCAATGAATTAACATTGATAAGAATGTGTAGTTGTATTATTATTGAAAGATATATAATTATGTCTCAATAGCAACATCAATCATTGACGGCTACAACTCTTTACCAAGACGTGGTTGGTAATATTTAGGGCAAGGCCTTTGGATACAACCAAAAACAGTCAGGCCATATTAAAATACGTTCTCTATGTTGAACCACAAGTACGCCTCCTGCTCATGATTCGAGATAAATGGATACAGTGTTTCGTGGTCATTCATTACTGCGAACGCGAATCGTCCACGCGCAATACAGGAGGCGTAAGATGCAAGTTTTGCAAAATCAGTTGGATCAGTTTGAAAAACAAGCGAAAGAATTAGTTAAACTGGCCTTAGATATCGCATCAAGCCTAGATGAAACAGAAAGGACACAGCAATGCCTTCATCATCACATCCACAGTTCAGCCATCATTACCCTGGATTCACTAATAAAAACAGTGGTCTTATTATTGAAGAACGGCTGATGCTCATAGTCTCAAATCTTAGTAATGCTCTAACATAACGTATTCATGGCAGGGGGACATTATGTCCCAATATGAATTGCCTTAAAAACTATGAGTCTCCTAAATTGTCGCTGCCAAATCATATTTGCTGGAATTTATTCAATATTATACAATGCCAAAACAAGTTAATTCGCTATGATACTTGCATCAGTCTGTTTTTCCGATCAAAAAGTTGATATAATATATCTTTAAGCACGGCTGTCCGAATACAATAGGCATTGTTCGTCATTATAGGGGTGATCATATGAAATATGAAGAAGCTACGAAAGCGTTATTAATGGCAATGCCCGACTTTCGCCCCGAAGCTGATAATTTGGATTTGCCATATATTATCGCTGGTGATTTTGCCGAGTTTTTGCATGAAATGTATAAACAAGGGAATCTCGATACCGTCAAGCGCGGCCTTTTATTCATCGAAGGCCTTCATAATTCTAATGACGAGAAGACGCGGGAATTGGCGACAGTCGGCTATCTGGAAGGCATTCAGAATATTTGGGGCGACAATGGGCTTGCCCCAGGAGAAATCTATAGCTTATTAGGAACAGAGTCACAAAAGTGGTGGCATGAACTTGATAAGTTTTGGAGTGGGCAAATCGCATATATTGGCGAATCTTATAAAAAATAACCGCCGGGCATTTGCCGTCAAGGTGTTTGGTCGCCTGGAATTGAGCTTTCCCACTTTACTATTTTCAATCGACCACCTCATTAAATACATTTTGTCACCGGGGAATAATTATTTATTTCATTTTTGTCCATATGGACCGCTTTGCCGGAGGCAAGATGTCAGGCTCCATTAAAATCTGCCGTAGTTCAATAAGTTGCTTTAAGATTTGATAATTTGGCGCAATGGAATTCGCATCTTCAGCTGCGGCCGCATCTTCAGAAAGTCCGGTGAAATCGGCATCATAGGCGGCGGTCAAGGCCGGCTTGAGCCCGGCGGGCCATTGCTCTTTCTTGAGAAGAGCTGTTAAGCAAGTCAAAAAAGAGCTTTCCAGGCGAACGAAAGTAAACTCAGGGAGGGCAAAGACATAATTCCAAGGCGTCTGCCGGCTGCTTTGTGGGAACGATTTTTTAGTCTTGAGCATTAATTCCAAAATACTGCTCCGCGCGGCAGCGCGAAATTCATCCAGGGACGCGTCATTAAGTAAAAGGTTTTCAGCCGCCGGATTATAATCCATCCGTTCCGGCGCTTCCGTAGCAGCGGGCAGTTGTTCCGCCAATAATTTTAAACAGGGCGAGGCCGGAATTTCACGGAAATGATAGGCCTGGGCCAAAACCTTGCGCCATCCATCGGCAACAATATTATTTTTTAAATAATCCGTCAGTTTAAAAATAAAATAGGGTTGATACATAACCTCTACAAAGGCCGGTGTCCGCAAGGCCTGGCTACAGACATATGAATTATGGCTGGCTGAAGAAAGCCGGGCCAGCCCCTTGAGCACCAGCTCGCTATGGTGCAGAATTTCGGAAAGAGGCTGAAAGGGGATATCCGCTTGCGGCAGCTCTAAAGTCTGATTCAAAACATTATATAAAGTTGCGGCGGAGGGATATTTTCTCAAAACCTTGTTTGAAGCAAGCCCATAAGCCAGATAAAGGGCTGAAGCCATGCCCAGAGTGAGCTGCTTGCGACATAAATTCAAAAGCGCCCAAAGAAACTCCTCGTCATATTGAATCAAAATAAAATCAGCCCCCCTGAGCACAGGAAACCAATCTTGCTCCGGGGCTTGTTGATCTATGAGATTTTTAATAGCCCCCAGGCAATCTTCATGGGCGCTGTCGTAAAGCCGCCGGCGCTCTTGTGCGCCTGGGGTCAGAGGAGAAGCATCTTGAGGCGCATCTTCGGCCAGCGGCATAAAAAGCGGCCCGCCCGCCGAATCAGCGTTATATAAAAATGACCCCGGCATGCTCAAAGATTCACCAGCTTGCGACCCCAGCATAGGGAACTGATAACTGCCGCTGTTTTCTTCTGCCTGGGGCCGCTCGTCATCCTCATCCTCTAAAGCCAGCCCGTGGCTGGTCGCTTGAGGCGGGCTAAAGACGTAACCTGGGCGATCTTCTGCATTTATTAGCGGCGAGGCCGGCGGGTCGGCCTCTTCGCCTCCGGGGAATTGGAAGCTGCTACTGCCCGCCTCTGCTTGCAGTTCTGCGTCACAACCCGAAGATTCTTCAGGGCCGGGCCCCTCTGGAATATTAAAATTCAATCGTTGCAAATCTTTCGGGGGCGCGCGAAAATCATCTGGCTTTATAGTGGCTGGCTCTTCTTCTTTGGCCGGATTTATCTTAGCCTGCATTTCAGCAAATTCCAAAGCCTCAAGATAGGCGGCGTGCAAGACCTGAAAAGCTTTGGGGGCTTCCTCAGGGTGGCATTCAGCCGCTTTCCTGGCATAGGCTTTTTTTATGGCCGCTATGTCCACGGTGGCCTCAATACCCAAAACTATCCAAATATCCATGTTTTACCTATTCAATATTCAATCAGCCCGGCCTAAAGCCGATTGCCGGATC